>JACUUY010000157.1 GCA_014859085.1 Caldifarciminota bacterium | reverse complement strand
CGGCCGGTACCTTGCGGCCCTGGTCATCCCGGCCCGGCCAGGTGACCGTATAATAACCCGGCTCGCGCACCGCGTCGACCAGGGTCGAGACCAGGCGGCCCAACGCATCATAGACGCGCAAACGGACCGGACCTGAAGCCGCCACCTGATAACTCATCGCCGCCGCTTGCTTGAAGGGATTGGGATAGACACCGATGAAAGCAGCCGACGTCGTAATTCCGGAAAGGTCAAACTCACTCTCGCTCACGCCGACCGGATCGTAGATCTTGATGTCGTCGACATACCACCCCTCATAGACCACCGAGTAATCAGTATACAGCCGGAAACGGATCTTGATCTGCGTGCCCGCCGGATAATTGAGCGGCGTTGAATACTGCACCCAGCCACCCGAGGAACCATTGAACGTAACCAGCTGGCTCCAGTTGGTGCCACCATCGGTCGAGAGTTCGATATACCCGTAATCATAATTCGACTCAAGATAGTACCAGTTCCAGCATTCGAAAACCGAGTTCGTCGCCAGCGTGACCGAGGGGGTGACGATCGAAGCATTGACATTGTTGGCGTACTGGCCGGTCGTCTCATTGCCGTTCCACCAGGAATAAGTCGGCGAATGACTGCGCCGCTGGGTGCGGTGCCAGCTGCCCTGGACCGTGTACTGGTTGGTCACGGCCGTATCCTCGACTGAGTCGTAGAAACCCGTGGGCCCGATGACGAGCTGGAATGTGTCAAGCGACACGAAACCGGCGCCGGTGATGTTCATCACGACCTGGGCGACATGCGGGACCGGGGCGGCCGCTGCGGCCTGGATGACGTACGGGGTCTGCGACTGGGCCGTGCTGTCCACGGGAATATCACCATAACTCGCCGTGTCGGTCAGGATCGTCAGATACGCATCAGCCGTAGAAATGGCCGCCGCCACATCCTCCGCCGCTGCGCCACCGCTGTTCTTCAAGACTACTGCCAGATTCGCCGTCTCGCCCGGCTCCAATACCCCGTTGCCATTGCCGCCCGAGATCGTATAGTACTGATACGATAAGACCGGCGCATAAACGGTGACCGGGAAATTCGATGTCCAGGTGCTGTCCTGCGCATCGGTGAACGCCGCCGTGAACGCGATATTATGGCCGTTCGGGCAGTTGTTCGCGATCGTGAAACTGTAGTAGGGCGAAGAGAGCGCCGAATCCGCCGGCGCAATAGTGCCGTACCAGCTCGAGTCAATGAAAACGGTCACATAGTCATCGCTCTCAGACAGCAGTCCGTAAACCGAGTCAGCGACCGCGACGCCGATGTTCTTCGCCCAGAGCCCGAGCTGGATCGTCTCGCCCGGATTCGGCTGGTTATTGTTGCCGTCGTTGATTATGCGCGAGCCAGCCGTGATGTAAGGACCCGAGGGTGCGATAACGAGCGCGTGGCCCTGGTGGGGTATGAAGTCATGCGCGGTCACCGTCACGTACATCGTGTCGCCCGGCGTTGTGGGCGCGATATTCAATGTCACAATACCCGATGCATTGGTGTATTCGGCGACGTGCATTTCGGGCGACTGGCCCGGTATCCATGCGCACACCAGCGCATTTTCGACCGGTGAACCTCCACCGCTGACCGTCACCGTGAAACTTGCGCTGCCGGGTATCACCGCGTCATCATACAACACGACCATTTCGACGGGCACTTCGGTCCAGAGGTCGAGCGATGGATCGCCCAGCACATGATAACCTTCGTAATAGTATTGTTTCAAGGATGTGCCGGAAAGATAGATGCCGTCATACATGCCGTCTAGCGTGAAGCGCCCGTGTTCATAGATTTGATCGACATATATCGCCCGGTACCACTCCTTCTGCAGCCAGTCGTCTTCGCTCCAGTACGTGGAAGGGCAGGCACCGTAATAGGCAACGCCTCCGCCGCCCGCTTTCCGGATCCAAGATTCGCCGCCGCATGGTCCTGAGTTCCAGCCGAAGTTATTCGCCAGGCAGCAGTGACCGGTCGCGATCGTGAGTTTATCGCCGTTGGTCAGCTGGTTGACATGCGAGACCTGGAACGGCGGTCCGTCATACCAGCCGTCGTCACTGCCATGACCGGACATCGTCGTGAGGATCCGGCCTTCATTGACATTGGTGAAAACGTCGGCCGTGGTGGCACCATAGGTTTGTTCGTACAATTTGTATGTTGTGTAACCGTTAGGATCCATGAACATGGTCGTGCAGTAATTGTGGGTTCCTTCGCTGACCGTGTAGTTGTCATTGCCGGCAAGGAAAGCATCTTTCTTGAACCACTGGGCCATGTTCGGCAGGTTCGCCTTTTCATATTTCAGGATCTTATCGACGACCGTCGCAATATGGGTCGGTGTTTCGACTGACAACCTTCCATAGAAGATATCGGGCAGGTAGCCGGTGCCGTCGGTCTCGGCGTAGTACAGATCAGTGACTTTCTGTGATTGACTGCCGGTCGGCGCGGGCATGTAACCGCCATTGACATCGCCAACGAGCAAGAGATAAGTCGGTTGGGGAACCTGCGCGTTGATGAAACCCTCGATGCCTGCAACATTCCACGTGCTGATGCTGTCCTGATTGGCGACCTTGACCTTGAATCCCTTCTGTTTCAACCAGTAAGCGAGATCGTTAACTTGCGTCTGAAAGGTATTGTGGGTGATGATGAGGTAGTGGATCGGCAGGGGTACGACGTCGCGCGCCATATTTTCGTAAAAAGAGTAATTCAACACCCGGCGCTTGATAAAGTCTTCGAACACGGGCGAAAAGTCCTGTATGAGCCTTTGACGCGTTTCGATCTGATCACCGCCGACAAAACTAATGCGCAATGCAATGCGCGTATGGCATCTGACGACTTGTGTCACCGGGTTGTATTGGATCGGATGGGTCTCGATCACCACCAGCCGGTGCCCGCGCATCATGTCGTCGTTCTCGATCCTTGCGATGGACGCGGGGTAGAATGTTTCTTCGGTGTAGGTCTTGTCATCGATCACGAACACCGGTTTCTCGCCCGGGCATTTCAAGACCGGCGCCAGCACGGGCATTATGCGCTGGTCGATACCGAGTGCGTCAAGCGGAATGTCCTGGTATTCGCTGTCGAGCACTTCAACCGTGATACGGGCGCCGTATGGCACGCCGATCGTGTGTCTCATGGCTGGCAGCTGCGGTTTGCCGACATCGCCGCTGTGATAGGCGTCGATAATATCGAAGCGCACGAATGATTCGCCGGGCGCGTTGAGCATTTCTCTGGTATCGATCTCCTGGAGCATTGTGCCATGCACTTTGATCTCAAAGTCCACTGAAAATGCATCTGCCGCGAGCACGGTGACTTGCGGCTTGCCGGCCGCGGCGTCGGGCGCAAACGGTATCCAACTTGCGCTCAGCACGGTACCGGCGAGGAGCACCAACAGAAGGACCCTCCTTGCCTTCAGAACATCTAATAGCATACTACCTCCTGTTCTCTGTCATTTTTTTCACGACTCCGTTATCATCCAATACTCTTAAGTCTAGTTACCGATTGTTCGATTATTTTGATCCCCCAAAAGTACGAGTATATACACGCCTTGGCTACTGTCAATGCTGATCGACCTTGAATAAATGGGGAGGGCGGTCCAAAAGGGGGGTTATTAGCATAGGAGGTGTCTTATTGGACCTCCCTCCTTCACGTTTCATGCCATCAACTTGCAGCCCGCTCAACTATTACGGTAATTATAATAAATTTCATCTACTTGTCAACGGCAATGTGCCCTGAGTCCTCTTCATTTTTCGCAAAGTGTTGTTAACAATGCTCTTCCAGCGCATGACGGTTCTTGTCATTGCGCGTGAGGCCTGCCAAAAGGCAGGACGAACGCGGCGATCATATAATTTCTTGGGACTTCTTCGGCACTGAGATTGTCCCGTCCCGAGGATCCTCGCTTCGCGGGACTTCGTCCTCCTCGACCAGCCCGGAGTCCTCGCAATGACAATTCAAGGTTCTGGAGAAAGTGAAGAGGACTCAGCAATGTGCCGATCTACCCGCATGTACTCTATGCCGGCGCGCGTTACGCAGCCCTTCTTTCTGAATGGGGAATAGGTCGTGCTTCAGTACCTGAACAACACACCGCCCCAGGTGAAGCCCCGCCAAAGGCGGGACA
>JACUUY010000156.1 GCA_014859085.1 Caldifarciminota bacterium | reverse complement strand
AGGTTTGTCTATTTGTCAAGGTACACAAGCCGATAAATCCTAAATTCCAGGCACCAAATCCCATTCAAGACCAGAATAGCGAGTTGAGATGGAGCTGGCGGGCAGGTGTATGTTCTCCATGCGTGCATTCGGCACTTGGTCGAACGAAAACAGGAGCAAAGAGCATGGAGCATAGCGCATAGAGCAAGGCGTCCAAGATTTCGCATTTCGGATTTGAGGGGTTATTCTTCGAGCTTGTCGCACCTTGCGGTGATGATTACGGTGATAATAAACCTAGATCACAGCGATGGTCACGAGCCTAAAGGCTCTACTCCAGGCTGGAGTAGGGCGTTTACGCCCGTCCTAAATCACGAGCCGTACTGGCGAGGGAAAAGCTCTACTCCGGTATGCGCTTGCAGGGCAAGATTGTGCGGTGGCAATGTAGGGCAGACCTTCAGGTCTGCGACCAGGTTTGCACGACGTGTTTGCAGGGCTAAAGCCCTGCCCTACGTTTACGAGGCGGTGGGGTCAAATCTAAACACTTAACACTTTCTTGTCCCATAACGCCTGAGGCGAGAGGTCTGCGGACACATGTGCGCGACACGTTCGCAGGGCTGAAGCCCTGCCCTACTCGCTCTCTCAATACCCGGTCACGGTTTGGGATTTTGATATTCGTGCTTCGAGATTGTTTAGAGTTTCGATATCCCCTCGCCATGGCTCGGGACACTGAATTCTACGATCGAATCAGAGATTCGAGTAGAATTCGTGTCGAATTTCGAATTTAACGACCAAGATTGAGGTTGAGATTGTCCCGATCCTCAACATGAGATTGCTACTTCCGCTTCCTGCTTTTTCGGCGAAGTGTCCTTGCACGACTTGACTGAACCACGACGGACACGATTACTCAGACGCGCTTTCTTCACGAGTCACCTCCCTTGTCTTTCTTGTCATTCCAAAGCGCGGGTACTAACGCCCAGGGTGGAAGGAATGTCACAATGCTGGAATTGATCTTGTCTTCAGCGTAGAGGTTTTTCACGACGACAAATGCCTTGCGCGCCAAGCCGCTTTTCAAAAGAATCCTGACCCCCGAAGGCATTTTCGCATGCTCGCTCCACTTGACCTCGATCGGTATGATCTCCTGTCCACGACGCAAGATGAAGTCAACTTCGTCCTTGAATTTTGTCCGCCAGAATCTCACTTCTTCCACCTCACTTACGCGCCGGAGCAAGGCCGTCAACACCGCCGATTCAACGAGCATCCCGGCGTTAGAGCGTAATGATAAACCATTGAAGTTCTTCGTGATATAGTTCAAGAATCCCGAATCGAGAAAATGGATTTTTTGCATGCGCGTGATCTCTTTTTGACGGTTCCTCGCCCATGGTTTTGTCCGCGCCACAATGAAGGTTTCCTCCAGAATCGACAAGTAGCGCATCACGGTCTCGCGCGCAATACCTGCCTCTTTGGATATCTCGGACACATTCACAAACCCGCCGTTCTGGGCCGCCATGAACTCAACGAGTGAACTGAACTTGCCATAGCTCTCGTCAGCCAGGAGACTCCGGATCTCTCGCTCAACATATGTCGTTTGAATCTCTTTCAGAACCTGGATCTTCATATCACGCGCCGGGGTCAGCGCCACTTTTGGATAACCGCCATAGATCACGTAATCTTCGTAGGCGGCGGCAATTTGCGAAAGGGCGGGTTCAGGAATCGGCCCGGCACCAAGACGCGCAGTTATCTCCCTGAGGTCGGTTTTCCCGGTGAAGTCAAGATACTCGTCAAACGACAGTGGATACAATACAAACACGACCTTCCTGCCCGTCAGTGGCTCGCCCAGCTTGAATTTCAACCTGAGACTCGAGGAACCGGTTATGATTAATTTCAATTCCGGGTAGTGGTCATGCAAGTACTTGAGCACGCTCGGCGCATTTTCAAGATAGTGTATCTCGTCGAGAAACACGTAAAACCGCTTTTCCCTGGTCCAACCCTCCGCCTCAAGATAGGCGATCACGTCGCGTGCGGTCTTCAGCGCGGCCCGCAGCTCAATATCCTCTAAATCCAGGAACCGGGTGCTGAGGCCCTTTGCATCAAGACCCTTCTGCAAGTACCTGAGCAGCGATGTCTTGCCAACCTGCCGCGCGCCATAGACGACAATGATCTCATCGCGCTCAAGCCACGTCTCTAACTTTTTGACTAATGCTCTTGGCAAAAGGCTAGTACTTCTTGTTAGCTCCATAAGTCAATATTACTCATGATATTTAGGGTGTCAAGGACTTCTGCACGAGACCTGGAGACACGTCTGCCCATGGCAGACTGAAGCCACGCCCGCCAAAGGCGGGCTGAAGACACGTCCGCACAGCGAACTGGAGACATGTCGCTATGCTCCTGAAGACACTTCACAGCTGAAGGTAAGACGTTCAGAAGGTGAGAAGTTGAGACCGATCGGTTGCGGCAAAGAGCATAGGGCATAGCGTAACAACCGAGGCTGAGAGGGTAAGAAGGTGAGTAGGTGAGACCGGCCGCCGAACAGTAAGTCGCTCAGGTTCTCAGCTTCTTGTCTTCTTACCTTCTGGTTTGCTTACCTTCTTACGTTCTGTCGTGAGTGCGTTGACATGTGAGACAACATAAATATGATTGTCTCGTGACGCGAATTGAACAATAAAAGGAGACAAGGTGAGTTATCCAGAGTATTATGAGAAGCCCATCGAGGAGACGATAAGGAGGCGTGTGTCATGCCGGACTTATGAGAACCGGTTGCTCGATGAGCAAGACAAAGAGCGGCTCGTTGAGTTCTACGGCCGGTTGAGACAGGGCTTGCACGGAGAAAAGATAACATTTCATCTGACCGAGCATAGGGTGGAGGACCTGAAAGGAAGAAGACTCGGCGGGTACATTCTGTTCAGGAACGCCAGGTCCTCTATCGCCGGCGTCATCGAGAAATCGGAATATCAATGCCTGAACTGCGGGTACCTGGGCGAACACGTCGTGCTCAAGGCGACCGAGCTCGGGCTGGGCACGTGCTGGGCCGGCTATTATGACCCCTACCTGATCAAGGACCTGAACGTCGCGGAGAACCAGATCGTACCGGCCATACTCTTTGTTGGCTACGCGGCTGAGAAACGGTCGCTCGTTGAGCGTGTGGCAAGGTTCGCGATTCGGGCGTCGGTCCGACAACCCTGGGACAAGCTGTTCTTTAAAGGTGATTTCGAACATACGCTAACCAGGGAAGCGGCCGGGCCCTATGCCGGAGCGCTGGAAATGCTGCGGCTTGCGCCATCCTCGGGCAACACCCAACCGTGGCGGATCGTGAAGGAAAAGGACGAGAATGTGTTTCATTTCTTCAAAAAGGTAGTTCTTGCGCGCTATGAGAAGAAGAATCTGCACGATATCGACCTCGGCATCGCCATGTGTCATTTTGAACTAGGCGCTTTGAACACGGGGTTGCAGGGCACATGGGAACAGCACGAACATACGCTGTCCACTACGCCTGCGGGCGTACACTATGTCATGACGTGGAAACACGGAACGTAACGGAACAACCCCTGGAGACACGGCCGCTAAGTGCGGCCTGAAGTAACGCTCGCCAAGGCGAGCTGAATACACGTCCGCCTGCGGCGGACTGAAGGCACGCTACGCTGCACGGCAGCAGGTGACGAATCAAATCACAAATTCCAAACCCCAAATAACAAACAACTCCAAAATTACAAATCCCAATGGAACTGCTGGGAACGAACATGTTCTCCATGCGTGCCTTCGGCACTTAGTCGCCTGTCTCGAACAAAGTGAGAGGAACAATAAAGTGATTTATTCTTCGAGCTTGTCGAGAAGTTGTCGTTCACGCGCGTCCTGTGCCACGAGCCTAAAGGCTCTACTCCAGTATGCGCTTGCAGGGCTGCATCGTGCGGTGGCAATGCAGGGCAGACCTTTGGGTCTGCGGGCAGACTTGCGCAACATGTTTGCAGGGCTGAAGCCCTGCCCTACGATCTGCGGCCAGATGTACGCGAGGTGTTTGCAGGGCTAAAGCCCTGCCCTACTGCCCTACGTTTAGATCACCAGACGTGTTTGCAGGGCTAAAGCCCTGCCCTACGTTTAGATCACCGGTGTAGGGCAGACCTTTAGGTCTGCGGCTCTGACGAACAGCATT
>JACUUY010000155.1 GCA_014859085.1 Caldifarciminota bacterium | reverse complement strand
GGACGGGCGTAAACGCCCTACTCCAGTCCCGGGGAGTAGCCGAGCTTGCTCGGCGCGGCTGCGGCGCAGCTCAGATCCCAGGAGCCTGTTTTGAGCATTTGGATTTGGGATATTGTTTAGAATTTCGATATTCGGATTTCGGATTTGGGCGCGCAACGTGAGATTGGGGATATTCTTCCTTGGTTTTGAAGTAGTTGCGCGCCAGCAGTATGGTCGTCACGATGAGGCAGATAACCGGCAGGATGTCGCCGATCCGGCGGTAGGTCGTCTCGACCTGGTCCACGGCGACCGCGGCCACGATGATGTCGTCGACGAAGAGTTCCTTCTCGATCACGACCCTGCCGTATTGATCGACGATCATGGAGATCCCGGTATTTGCGCTGCGCAGTAATACGACGCCGTTTTCGACACTGCGCAGGATCGCCATGTTATTGTGCTGCTGGGCGCCCGATATCTTGCCGAACCATCCGTCATTCGTGATGTTGACCAGGACCTCAGCTCCACGGTCAACCGACTCTCTCGACAGGCCGGGGAAGATCGATTCAAAACAAATGAGGCAGGCGAATCTGAAGCCGGGTATATCAAAAACAACGTGATCCGTGCCCGGCGTGTAATCGCCTCCGCCGACATCAACCTTGCGCAACACCGGGATGTGGCGGTTGAAGGGCATGTGCTCGCTAAAGGGCACAAGCTGCATCTTCCGGTATTCCTGGGTGATGCCGTGACCCGGTTCGATGAGCACGGCGCCGTTGAATATTTCGTTACGTTCTGATTCGTAGATCGCCGTACCCGTGAAGATGGGGACGTCCAGCCGGTCGGCAAGTTGCCGGACAAGATCCTGATACTTGCCCGGTGACTTGAGGAAGACCGGGGTCGCCGTCTCGGGCCAGATGATCAAATCGAGTGAATCTCCATACGTCTGAACCGAGAGCCTGGCGCAGCGGACTGAGAGTTCGATCAGCCGCTCGAATGTGGTAAAACGCATTTCCCGGCTGAATTTCAGGTTGGGGTCGATGTTCGGCTGCACTATACCCACGCGGGCGATTCTGGTTCGAGGCGGCTCGTGTCTGGCGATCCCGTATATGACCGGCGCAATGAAGATCGCGACCGCCAGGAGCATGTTCTTTAGCCCTCTATTTTTCAACGCCTGATAGATAGACACGTTAAGCGCAACCAGCCACAGTGATACACCGTACATCCCGTAGACCGCTGCTTGCTGGATGAAGAGAGGGTAGCGGGCCTGCGAATAGCCGAACGACAGCCAGGGGAAACCGATCTCGCCGATTCCGCGTACATACTCGAGACCGACGAGCGCCAGGGGTAATGACCAGATCCCGATCTTCCGGCTGGCGAGCATCGCGATCCCGAAATAGAGCCCGATGTACAGATACATTACGATCAGCCCAAAGATGATGAGCAGCTTGATGTTGGTCTCGATCTGAAGGAAGACGATCCAGAACAGCGTGAGCATCGAAAAGGTGAAGCCGAACAGAATGCCGGACCGGAAAGAACTACCGGGGGTCGATCTCTCCAGCGCGAAAAGGACCGGCACAAGACCGAACCAAGCGAGGAAATGAAGGTTCAGCGGGTGGAAGGAGAGGGACATCAGCACCGCGCCCGCCGCCAGCAGTGCCGGGTTGCGGTACTTTTCAGTCGTCGCCGGTGAGATCATAGGTTAGTGCCGGATCTAAATCCTGACCAGTTGCTCACGCCGCGCCGAGATGGAGAACGCGTCGGTGATCTCGGCTATGGCGAGCCCGTCATGACAGCATATGGGCGGCCGCGTGTCCTTCGTGAGGCAGTCCACGAAGGCCTGCGTCTGCAGTTCATAAGAAGTCTTGTAGATCTTCTTGTGGGCGATCGTCGGCGTGACGTTGAACAATTCGCCGTGCAATTCTTTCTGTATTTTAAGCGGGTTGAGCAGCGCGGCCCCGCGGTTGCCGAAGACGTTGCAGTACAGGAAATCCTTCTCAAAAAGCAGGGACCAGCCGACTTCGATGGTCAGCAGAGTGCCATCCGCGAAATTTATTATGCACATGGCGGTGTCCTCGACATCGGTTTCCGGTTCCTTCTTGTGCACCGAAGCGAAGATGGTTGCGGGTCTCTTATTCGGCAGGAGATAGAGCGCTATGTCCAGCAGGTGGACGCCCAGGCTCAAGAAAGCGCCGCCGCCGAGGGAGAGATTCTCCATGCGGCCCGGGCTCAAGATCCACTCGTGGGAGCCGATCAACCAGCCGGTCTTGGCATAATATATCTTGCCCAATTCGCTCTCTTTGATGAAGTTCTTCAGGATCTGCACGTCGGGCCGGAGGCGGTTGTTCATGGCGAGTATGAATTTGCCCTTCGCTTTTTGTGATGTCCGTACCATCTCGCGCGCTTCGCGCTGATTCAACGCCATGGGTGTTTCGCACAGGACGTGCTTGCCGTAATTGAGCGCGGCAACGGACATGGGAGCGTGCAGGTAGTTCGGCGTGGCGATTACGAGGGCGTCGATCTCTTCATCCTCTACGATCTCCTGGAAATCCTGATATCTTTTTACAATGCCGTATTTTGACCCGAGATAATCGATCTTTCTCGGGTCGGTGTCACAGATCGCGGCAAGCCGGCAACTGGTGTTCTTACTGACAAAAGGCAGATGGGCGATCTGGGCGTGCGCGCCGCAGCCGACAACGCCGATACTCACTTTCTTTTTCATCGAAAACGGCACACCTAAGCGCCGAAATAGAGAGTGAATTCGTACGGATGCGGTCTGATGTGTACTTCCTCGAAGTGCTTTGTCTTGACGTCGATCCAGCTCTCGATCAGATCTTGGCTGAAGATGTCGCCCTGTAAAAGGAACTCATGGTCCTTCCTCAGCGCGTCGATCGCCTCCAGCATGTTCGATGGCAGCCGCTCTTTTTGTTCGCATTTCGTCTTGTTCTTTATGCCATCGATGCCCGCCAGCACGATCGCGGGTATTGCGAGATAGGGATTGGCGATTGCATCGGGGATGCGGTATTCGATGCCGAGCATCCTCTTGTCCTTCACGTAGCCCGGTATGCGGATCGCGGTCGTCCGGTTTGCGTATGCGAAATCGGTATAGGTCGGTGCCTCGAATCCGGGGATCAGCCGCTTGTACGAGTTCGTGCTGGGATTGGTCAGCGCGCAAAGAGCGCGTGAGTGGTGCAGAATACCGCCGATGTAATTCTGCGCCAAGTCGCTCAAGTTGTGTTCCTTGTTCGCCGCGTAGAACAACGACCGGCTCCTGGTTCCGAGGTACTGGTGAAAATGCATTCCGTTGCCCGGTTCGTCAAAGAATGGTTTCGGCATGAAGGTAACCCACTTGCCGTGTTTCTGGGAGATCCCCCTGATGATGTATTTGGCGATGAAGACGGCATCGGTCGCCGTCAGGAGCGGCTCGAATACGAGTTCGATCTCGACCTGTCCCTTTTCTCCGACCTCGTGGTGATGATATTTGGATTTGATACCGCAGCAGGATAGTTCTTCGATGATCGAATTGCGGATGTTGAACGTCGTGTCCTGGGGCGGACCCACGTGATAGCCGCCTTTTCTCCTCATCGGGTAGGTGACCGCTTGCGTGGCCGCCGGCTCTGGACCGATCCTGAAGAAACTGTAGCCCGGACCTTCGCCGTAATCACACTGATCGAGCAGGTAGAATTCGAGTTCGGGAAGGAAGAAGACCTCGGTGTGCAGTACCTTGCGTACGTATTCGGCCGTCTTGATGGCGATCGTGCGCGGGTCGCGCCGGTAGGGGGTCATTGTTTCCGGCGAATAGATGCTGCACAGGAAAGAGGCTGTTTTGTGCTCGAAGAACGGGTCGAAGAACAGCGTGGAGAGGTCCGGGAAGAGGAGCATGTCGCCCCGCTCGACCATTTTATATCCGGGAAGACTGGAACCATCGACGCCAACGCCGCAGTCGAGGATCCAGTCAAACCGCTCGAAGGGCACGGTTATGTGATGCAGATGTCCGATGAGAGAGGGATACTTAAGGTCGATGAACCGTGTTTCGAGGCTTTCCAATTTTTTTCTGATTCGTACGGCTTCCTGATTCTTCATCACCAGTATTATAGGCAGATATCGTTTCTTGTCAACGAAACAATTTCTTGACTTCGTGTTCTATTTAACTATAGTATGTTATCCAAGGA
>JACUUY010000154.1 GCA_014859085.1 Caldifarciminota bacterium | reverse complement strand
GAGACACGTGTGCTAACATTTCGAATTGCCCCATTAGATTAGAAAACAATAACTTTCTAGCGGGGCAGGCGAATTTAACGGCAATTCTGATTGCGTTTGGCGGTTTTGCCGATGGAGGTAAAAATGGCAAGCAGTTCGCCGGATTCCTTAACACTTTTTTAGCAGTTCAAAGTATTGCTCGCGCGTCATGCCCACCGTCTTCATATTCGGACGCGTGGGGTCAAATCCCCGTTTTGCCAATTTCACAACAGTAACTGAAACGGGACTTTCAGCTAAACATTTGACATTAGAGCGTTTAGATCGCTTTTATGAAAAAGTGGTGTCGGATTCTTGATTCAGGGCCGGCATGTTAGCCATTTCCATAAAGGAAGATATACTATTCTCGCATTGTTGTAAGATTCTTCCCTCGTGTAATCCCAGGTTATTACTTTGAGATCCTCACACGAAAAAACCTTTCCTGCTCTCAGCAATGGGTTCGTTTCTTTCTTCATCACGTTACGATCCGTTACGTCATAGCAGACTTGTATCAGTTCAGTAATCTTCAATCCCTGTTTCACCAAAAAATCAACCTCGGCCCAAGATTTTTCTTTGCAATAATAAATCTCTCTTCCCCGTCTTTTCAATTCGACCGCAACGATATTTTCCATCAATCGTCCATAATCTGGAGACAGAGTCAGCCGTAAAGCCGATATGAATCCCGCGTCATAAACATAGACTTTCGATGGTGCCTTTAGCTGTTCCTTTGCTTTGTATGAGAATCTTTTTAGTGAAAAGAAGAGGTATGCCGATTCGAGATAATTTATGTAGTTCTGCACCGTATGAACGCTTCTAACATCTGCAAGATTCTTAAGCTTCGTAAACGAATATTCGCGCGCATAATTAGACAGCAAGAACAGAGCAAGATCATACAGATTCTTCGAGTAACGTACATTGTAACGTCTTACCACGTCTTTGAAAACAATACTCTCAAATAACAATCTCAAGTAGTTATGCGCTTCAATATTCTTCACCACGATTTCTGGATAACCACCCTCCACTATATATTGATTCAAGAAGTTCATGATCTTGCCCTGCTCTGTCTTTGGTATAGCAGCGGTGACATTCACGGGTGCCGCTTTCGCAGTAAGAAATTCCCCGAAGGAAAAGGGTAATATCGTGAATTGAACATAACGCCCGGTAAGATGCGTAGCCAGTTCTCTACTCAACAGCTGCGAACTCGACCCAGTAAGCAGCAGTAAATAACCCTGCCTTTGCAGCCGATTGACAAAAAGCTCCCATTTCTGGAGATTCTGGATCTCATCGAACAGCAGATATCTGGATGAACCATACGCTTCATTGATTCCTTTCATTATTTCGTCGTAATTCTTTATCTCGCTCAATCTTTCGGCGTCGAAATTGATGTAGGCGAAGTTCTTTGCCTTTAACAACTGCATAGCGAACACTGATTTGCCGGCGCGCCGCGGGCCAATAATGACTTTGATCAGATCATTGTCGACCGACGGCAACGCGCTCCCAAGTTCCTGCCGGTCGATATACTTGCCAGACAGCAACCGCTCTTTTTCCAGCTTCTGAGTAAAAAATACGTCATTCATAGGCAATAATAAACATCTACTGCACAAAAATCAAGAGTTTTGTGCACTACAGTAATTGAATTGCACACAATCGCTCTTTTCAATCCGAAGGGCATATTACTTCTCGACGCGCCCGCCCAAGGCGGGCTTGCTCGAAGAGTAACGACGTCCAGGTCGAAGATAGGCATGGGGCATGGCGCATAGGGCAAAAAGCAAAGTGCATAGCGTCGCACCGGAGAAGAGGATCTTCAAGGAAACAATTGGTCGATCCATGATCGCCAAACGAGTGATTAGCGTCCGGTAGACCACGGGCGTGAACGCTCTGCTCCTGCTGAGAAACGGTGAAACGGAGAAGCGCAGGTATCTTTGATCTGTCTGATTCATTTCGTTTGCTTACTTCATTTGGCATCTTTGGTCTATTGGGCTTTCTTATTTAAAAATTTCTTAACGTTTGTGTAAAATTCTTTTGCTGCCGTTATAATATTCTTTGCTGATCGCGAATCATAAATGAAACCATAATCAGCATCTTCACGGAGATCCATTGCCTCGCGGAAGGAATCAACATATGTGGCCGACAGTAACCCTGTGTCGACATATGATTCCTGAAGAGCAATCAGCAGACAGCGATGGCTTTTTTCTCGATAACCACGCTTGTAAATTAATGCCCTTACAGCATGAAACATGGCACAATAGCCCTGAATGGTTGCCCACTTGATATCGCCATTGTTATATGAATTCTGCGCTTGCGTTAAATCATAACTCGCAGAATTGATTTCTTTTTCAATCATCTCGGAGGTTGCTTTAAACGGGACTAATTTGCGATCTTCGATACATCTTTCAAAGTTGCTGCTCACTCTGCTCCCATAAGACTACTCCACGATTCACTTGCTCATACAGAGCAGGGTCAGTGCTTTTAAGCCTGTTGAACTCTGGACTACCCATTATTATTGGGACAATGTCTGGAAATTTATCGAGTACAGTTCTGACTTGTGGGGTTTCTTTTGAAATAACAAAAAGATCAATATCACTTTCGGGCACATTCTCTCCGCGAGCTGCACTGCCAAAAAGAATAATACGTCGGCTAAAGCTACTGATTCTTCTAATCAAAGGATAGATCTTCATAACAGTAAAGAGTATTTTAATTTGTTTCACGATGGGATTATTCGCTTCTATATTGTACAACGTCATGCGCCCCTTTTTTCTTGCTGAAATCAGTCTTTCTTTGTGCAATTCGCGAAGCACCCGCGACACAAAACCCAAACTCAGCTCGGTTTTTCGGGCAATTTCGCGGACGTGAAATTCTCCCTTGTTTTCGATAAGAAATTTCATAATTCTCAATGATGATTTATTGTTCACAATCGTGAACATTTGTTCACCTCCATGAACATATAATATTCACCAATTGTCAGGAGTCAATATAGATGCGTACAGACTTCCACGCAACGTGCATAGAATTCAAGTGGGCGCTGTGGGGTCAGATCTCAACATTTAACACTGCTTATCGTCATCGTTCTCGATTCCTCCGCCTGCGGCGGATTCGCTCGAACAGTAAGCGTATGCAAAGTGCGGATTGTCTGCGATTCATGACGTTGGATTCGTAATTCAAGGCTTGCACGTCAGCCATTTCCACAAGGGAGGATATACTATTCTCGCATTATCGTAAGATTCTTCCTTCTCATAGTCCCAGGTCACCTTTGAGTAAGAAACACGTCTTTCGTTTATGATATTATACATCTACTGCACAAAAATCAAGAATTTCGTGCAGTACAGAAATTGAATTGCACACAATCGCTTTCTTCAATCCGAAGGGCATTGTTGCTTCTCCACGCGCCCGCCAAAGCCGGGCTTGCTCGAAGAGTAAGGAAGGCGAGCACAGGCATGGGGCGAAGGACATAGGGCAAGGGCATGGAGCAAAACGCAACATACATTTCGGATTGCGTTATTTCCGGAGAAATCATTGTGAAGACCTACAATAGATCGGTGAACTGTTCTTCAGTGAGACCAGCTTTGTAAATTGCGCTTTTAAGCAAACCAATTTTAAGTTCACCTTTGCTTGGGATTGTTATAAGCATACCATTGGGCATTTTAATGTTGATATGGCTGCCTTTTCCGGGTCGTTTGATACCACCGGCCTTAATAAATCCCGTTAGAGACCCTCGTCCTCTAACGGTGATGCGCGAAGGCGGTATTAAACCGTCGTCCGCTTTGTTCGGAAATGATCGCGGAATAAAATCGGCGACTTTCTCTAACGGGATAAAAGCTTTGATTGCTTCTCTTGCTTTGATGCCCCGTAATGACCTTCCCATCTAACCGATCGCAATGATAATTGGAATATAATATTATACTTCTACGTGACTCAATACAAGCGTCTGGTCTCTTGGAATTCTCTTGCCTTCTTTTCTCAGCACAATCAGGTGCGACTCAACCGCCTCTTTAATATTAGCAAGGGCTTCTTCAACAGTTTCACCTTGTGAAAAACAGCCAGGTAACGCAGGAACTTCTACCCAGTAACCGCCTTCCTCAGCAGGATGCATAACAATAGTATATTCAGTTTTATGCTTTTTCATTTTCACAATTCTATTTTAATCAAAATTGGTCTTATGTCAAGGCAG
>JACUUY010000153.1 GCA_014859085.1 Caldifarciminota bacterium | reverse complement strand
AATGGCGATACGCTCTGGACCAGGATCTACACCGGGGAAGAATGGGCCGACGGCCGGTCAGTGCAGTTGACTACTGATGGCGGGTATATTATTGCCGGAGCTCACGCCTCGCTCGCGACCGGTGCGGATGTCTTTCTCATCAAGACCGACGCCAACGGCGATACGCTCTGGACCAGAACGTACGGCGGTCCATGGGACGAGTATGGCAATTACGTGCAACAGACGAATGACGGCGGATTCATTGTTGCTGGTTATGCGATGTCATCCGGGCCGACTGGTTTCGATTTCTACATTGTGAGAACCGACGCAAATGGCAATGAACTGTGGAGCCGTACGTACGGTGGGCAAGAATCTGATTTTGGCTATTGGATTGAACAGACCTCGGACAATGGCTACATCGTGGTCGGCCAGACCGGCTCATTCGGCGCGGGTAACGACGACATCTGGCTGCTGAAAATTGCCCCTGAGCCGGGGGTCGAAGAGACCGCAGGCGGGGTCATTCCGGCCGCGCATGTTCTGTCAGAGAGTTATCCCAATCCGTTTCGGACTGAAACGCAGATCAGCTATCAATTGTCCCGGCCGGGTTTCGTGACCGTCGCGATCTATGACGTGTCCGGCCAACGGATAACGACCCTGGTCGACGAACACCGGGACGCGGGCTACCACGCAGTGCGTTGGGATGGTCGAGGACAGGATGGCAGGAGTGTCGCCAACGGCGTTTATTTCTGCCGGATCGCGGTCGGCGAATACACCTCGGCAGAAAAGCTACTTCTAATGCGATAGGATGAAGGAACCGCCGGGGTTCCATGGGGGCGTCGGCGGTTCCCTTGGATCAATGGGGTTAGAACAAAACCAACCAGGTTGGTAAAGTCAACTATTTTGGTGAATACACAGCACACTACAGTCTCGAAGCATTGAGAGAAATATCGCACAACAAACAGAAAGGGGAGTGCTTCGATCGAAGCACTCCCCTTTTTCAATTAATGAGCCATAATGATTGATGTTGCCGCAATCAATGTCTTGATGAATTCTGAATCGAGGATATTTGCTTATGAAAAGTAGACACCGGGACCCGTGTCCTTTATCGAAACCTGTGCTTATGCTCCGAGATAATGAGGAAAATTGGCGATTCAGTCAGCAGTTACATTGTTTATGCGGTTATTGATTTCGTCCGCATAGGGAATGATCTGGGAGATCTTCTGCAATGTCTCAATGCCTTTTGCCCGATTGCCGTGCGCCACACAGGCGTCGGCGAATCTGATTGCCTCATTTTCCAGGCTTCCGAGGATCGTACGGCGCATATCCTCGGACCAATTATCATACATCTTCTCAAACGGCGTCGCTCGGAATAATGAAAAGGCCTGTAAGTACTCGGCCTTGGCAAATGTCCATTCACCAGCACGCAAGAATGCCGTGGCTTGGGCAAGATGCTCCTGATATTCACCACAGTCGGTTATAAAATGGCAGTCAAAACAGAGTCTATTGTTTTTGACGTAAAGATAATGGGAAGGCAGACAGATGACTTTTCTGATCCGGACCAACAGATGCGCAAGGTTGCGTGCAGGGTTTTTGCTGTCGGGCCAGAAGTTCTTGTAGATCCGGTCAAGGGCGATATGCCGACTTTTTGCGGCTGCAAGATGAACCAGGAATGAGGTATCCTTTGGGGTCAGTTGCACCCTCATATATTTTTGATTCTTATAAACAATGAGGTTACCGAGAAATTTCACCGAATAGACCGGGATTTCTTTGCGGAATACGGGCAGGTTGAGCATTGCCCGCGGCAGGCCGGTCGGTTTGCCTTTCTCAAGCAGATCCATGACTGCCTCTGGAAAGAAAAAGATGTACCGGTGAAGCAACCCTGCCATGCCTTTTTTCTCTGCATATTTCAGGGCCCTGGCATACTGCCCATTCTTGAGAAGAATTACAAGTCTGATTGTGGGTAAGGATTGTTCAAATAATGGTATGGAATTTGAGGTGCTTGGTGCTTGAGAGAGAAGAGTGTCGATTATTGTTTTCACATCTTCCAGCCGGTTCTTTACAAAAAATGGAAGAATTCCCCTGAGCATCTGTCTTGCCCTAATTTTTTCACCCAGACTACAATATGCACTCGCAATCGTAAAACAACAACCAAACATACTTCCTTTTGACTCTTCTTTTTCTAACAAAGCAAGAACCTCGGTAGCAAGTGATATTGCTTTGTGGGGCATTCCTCTAACAAGTGCCCAGATAGATTGAATACGAAGCCTTTTGGAGAATCCACCCCAATAATCCAACGCTCCTTCTTTCCATGTAGCAAGTGCCTTTTTATATTCACCCTCAGCAATGAATACATCGGCAAGCAAGAATTTAGCTATCTTTTTTTCATCTCCACCCAATTCATCCAGTGCCTCTAAATGCCAATACTCGGCCTTTCTGAAATCGTCTAATTGATTATATAGTTGTCCAAGGTCTAGCTTGAAACGAGGAGCTACATGTTTCCGCCTTTTTATTAATCTACGACAGGTCCTGGCTATGTCTGAAGCCTTTTTTGTTTTTAGAAGCATTGTATGTGCAAAGCCCTCGGCGATCAGGAGCGAAAGCCGTGGGGCAAAGAGTAAGTAAGAATAATAATTTCCGTTCTTTTTGAGCATACCGCTTAATTCCTCTACCCTTTCTAACATCTTTAACGGTTCGCCACTCCATGATATTGCCACAGTTTCCACTAATCCCACGATCAAGGCTGAATAATAGAAATTTCGGCTTTGACACTCCTCGTACAAATTCCTCGCTCTCTCTAAATAGGAGTGTACGGGAATCTTGCCAAATAACGGCTCTGTTTTCTCAACCCGTCTTCTTGTGTTTAATAAAGAATCAGGAATCTGAAGAAGTAGTTCATTTTCAGGGAGTGCAGGAATAGAATTCAGTATCTCGGCCGATCTGGTGATCGATCCGCAATCAAAAAGCCGCTTTGCTAACTCGTATTTCTCTTTCGCCTCTTTGGTCCATGAACAATCGGTGAAATTACTGGCCATCTTCTGACTGAACCCGGCATAGCCATACCTCTTCCAAATCCCCCATATCCCTTTAACGGAAATCCTGATGTCTTCTTTTTCAAGGCGCTCTCTTGCCTTGCGCACCGTCAAGCCAGGCTCATGCTCTTTCATGAGGATTATCCTTTGTTCGAAATCGGGCCTTGCTCGGTTCCAGGGTCTTTTATAAGTAGACAAAAGCCCCTCTTCGCCCTGTTCCTTGTATAATCTAACCCACCTGAAGATGGTGCAGTAGGCAATCTGAAACTTCAAGGCGGCCTGCCTGAACGATGCATCATTCTCAAGATAATATTGTGCAACCTTAAGCCGCAGAGTCTGTCTGTTATCCATATGCGGAAACATATTATATAAAACTGAAACCCCTGTCAAGATAATAATATACGCCAATAACCCTTGAAAAAACAAAGATTTCAAGACCACCTTACGCCTAAAATTAAACACAATTCACCTTATAATACAATAATATAATAGATTCAAGTTAGCATGGGGTTGCTAATATCAAGGAATCAATATAAAAAGCTAATTGGAAAATGGAATCATTACGGCGCATTGAAAGAGGTTCGGTTGAAGAACTCAATCTGTTTATCAGAAACTTCTATATAAGTGATGAGTGCGGCCGAGTATCCAAGTGCAACGAAAGGGGGTGATGAAGAAACAGATAAAAAATAGGGTCAATGGGGATCGACCGGTTCAACAGTATAAAATATCCCTACCAATAATTAAGAGACCTGACAATCTCTTTTCTCAAAACCGCAGTAAGTCAGGGAAACAAGGAGGTTATTATGTTTAAGGCGTTATATGTCATGTTGTGTTTATTCAATACGGCAGTTTTATTTGCCCAAGTTGATACTGCCTGGGTAGGAAGATATAATGGACCAGGAAATGATTATGATGAGGCTACTTCTCTTGCAGTAGATGAACAGGGTAATGTGTATGTGACAGGTTCTAGTATTGGCTCAGGCACTTCTTTGGACTATGCGACAATCAAGTATGATTCGGCTGGAGTTGAGCAGTGGGTTCAAAGATATAATGGCCCAGCAAATGGTGATGATTGGGCTACTTCTCTTGCAGTAGATGGACAGGGCAATGTGTATGTGACAGGTCCTAGTATTGGCTCAGGCACTTCTTTGGACTATGCGACAATCAAGTATGATTCGGC
>JACUUY010000152.1 GCA_014859085.1 Caldifarciminota bacterium | reverse complement strand
CGCGTAGAGCTGGTAAGGCTGACTCTGCTGGTCCTGGAGCGAAACGAGGACGTCGGCAAAACCGTCGCCATCCAGATCAGGCGCGCCCGTGACGTCGTAAACACGGTCGAGATACGTGTACTCCCACAGAACCTCGCCGGTTACGCCGTTCATCACTTTGACGTTCCGGCCATTGACGCCGCCGGCCACGACCTCAGGCAGACCATCGCCCGTGACATCGGCCAGGGTATCGACCGGCCAGGTATCCGCGCCGACTGTTTGCGACCAGATAGTCTCGCCGTTCGCGCCGGAGAGCACATAGACCACACTGGCCCAGCTGCCCACGACGATATCTTTCATGCCGTCCCCATTGACGTCACGGATCGCGACGAGTTCCATGACCCAGCTGCCGAGTTCCCTTTGCCAGATGACGCTGCCGTTTGAACCCTCAAGACAGATTACTTTGCCGCCCAATGAGCCGGCAATGACATCTTCAATGCCGTTGTTGTTGACGTCGACAAACCCGATGACATCCCAGACCGAAGTACCGGCATTGTACTGCCAGAGCATCTGACCCGTCGCGCCGTTCAGGCCGAAGACGCGGTTGTCCGCGTTGTTGCCGCCGGCGCCGGCCGCGACGTCAGGAACGCCGTCGTTGTTGACATCGCCGAGCGAGGCAATGGACTGGCACCCGTCGAACGGTATGCGGAAGGTCCAGAGCGTATCGCCGGTGTGGCCGCAAAAACAGAATGCAGTGCCGCTCTGATTACTGTAATTGCCACCGGCCGCGGCTAGAACCTCAGGATAGCCGTCGCCGTTACGGTCCGGCGCCTGGGCAACCTTGTAGATGCGACCCTGGTTCGGCCCGTTCGTCTGGGTCGACCAGGTCCAGAGGTTGGCGCTCGTAACGCCGCTGATCGCAAAGACGGTCGAGCCGGGGAACCCGACACCGGTCGTGCCCAGGATGCAGTCCTTGATACTGTCACCGCTGATGTCGTCGATCGCGAGCAGGGTCTTGTTGCCCCAGGTCCCCTGGCAGTCAGACCTGGACCAGATCGTAGCGCCGGTCGCGCCTGAGGCCAGGAAGAGCCGGATCGGCGGGAACGGGTAGTAGTCGCCGTAGATCGCGGCCAAGACGTCCGGCACGCCGTCCATATCTATGTCATCGGTCGGCACGGCAGTGTAGACGCCGCCGACGCCTGGGGCGCCCCATATGACTGAGCCCTGCATTTGACACAATATTATCGCGAGAAATATTAACATGGCAGACCCCCTATTAACGCGCTGCGCGCTGTACTAAACGCTCCTGCGGAGCTGTACTGAACGTCCGCCAGAGGCGGACTGCACTGAACGCGCTGCGCGCTGTAACCGACACAAGACGCCCTACGGGCTGTAATGAACGCACTTCGTGCTGTACTAAACGTCCGCCGCAGGCGGACTGTAATAAAACGCGCTGCGCGCTGTAAGAAAATAAATCATTTCTTGGATGTTTTTGTGTATTTGCGGCGGGCTCGCATTGTAGAAGCAATAAGATTATTGATCTTGACCTCAACAACATGATAGCGCTTCGAGTATTCTGTATATTCATCCTCACTCAGATAACCATTGTTCTTAGCCTCAATGAGATGGTTCTGAACTTCCGACACCGACCCTTTGGAGATGTTGAAGAACTGAATTTTCTCAGCGAAGTGATATCGTCCAAAACCTTCCGAAATGTTGGATGAAATCGACCGAGCGGCACGAAGTAGATCATCGGCAAGTGCGTAACGCTCCTCGCGCGGGAAATCCACTGCGATTTCCGCCATTTCACCTGATAGTGCTGAGGCTAAGCGCCAAACAACGAGGTCCTTGAAAGATTTGATGTGCATACCTTAGAACGCCCTGCGGGCTGTAATTGAACGCTCCTGCGGAGCTGTACTGATCGTCCGCCGATGGCGGACTGTAACCAACATAAAACGCACTCCGATCTGGCTACTTCTTTTTCTTGCCGCGAAATGCTTCAGAATGTGAAGAAACACGTCCCTTCTTATAATCCTCACGGGCTTCTTTGATACTATCAAGGTACTTCGGACTCGTGGCGGCGAGGAGATTCTCAAGGAATACCTCCCGGTCCTGCTTGCTCAATCTCTTCAGGGCTTTCACGAGGTCGGCAAACCTGATTCCAATATTAAGATCGGGAAGTACTCTCGACCCACCGATTGAATATGAAGTATCTTTATGCATATTGTATGATAATCAGACAAGTATAAAAGTCAACGGCGCGCAGCCAGTCACCAGAACACGATTTCTGACGAAATCTGAAGCAACGTCGCTACGCTCCTCCTTAAGAAACAGTGCACGGGAGCAGAGGAGAATGGGAGATCGGGAGCTAAGGACAGCAGAAGGTGAGAAGGACGGGCGTAAACGCCCTACTCCAGTTACTCGGAGTAGAGCCTTTAGGCTCGTGACACCGGACGGGCGTAAACGCCCTACTCCAGTTCCGGGGTAGCCGGTATTGCTCGGCGTAGCTGCCCCCACGAGTACGAATCATGAA
Organism: Caldifarciminota bacterium; assembly: GCA_014859085.1. GTDB lineage: Bacteria > Hydrothermota > Tepidihabitantia > SM23-42 > SM23-42 > SM23-42. The sequence goes on along the minus strand of JACUUY010000152.1, from coordinate 1,773 downwards.
TACGAATTTGGCTTTCGAATTCTTGCTTGGTATTTGTTATCGAGTATCATGTATCATGTATCTTGGATCGGGAAGTTGGTTCGCAGCCAGTTGATCTCGTTGGCGATGCCCATCTGCAAGTCGAATTTGGGCTCGTACTTGAGGAGCGAGCGGGCCTTGGTGATGTCGGCCGCCGTGTGGCGGACGTCGCCCTTCTGGGTCTCGATATGCCCGACCTTCGCCTTCTTGACCAGGATCTGCTCCATGATCCTGATGATCTCCCCCACTGTAACGCGCGAGCCGCCGCCGATGTTGAAGATCTCGCCGGATGCGTCAGAGCGCATGGCCAGGATGTTCGCCTCGACGATGTCGTTGATGTACGTGAAATCGCGCGTCTGGTCGCCGTCGCCGAAGACGACGATCTCCTGATTCTGGAGCATGGCTTTGATGAATTTGTTGAACGCCATGTCCGGCCGCTGGCGCGGGCCGTAGACCGTGAAGTAGCGCAGCGATATGACCGGCACGCCGAAGCTCTTATGGTAGAGCGCGCACAGATGTTCGCCGGCCAGCTTGGTCACGCCGTAGGGCGATATCGGCATGGGTTTGAGATCCTCGGCGGTCGGATAGGACTCGGCGTCGCCGTAGACCGACGAAGACGAAGCATAGACGAATTTCTTCAATTTCACTTCTCTGGCCGCCTCGAGCAGCCGCTGGGTCGCGAGCACGTTGTTCTCGGTGTAGATCATGAAATCCCTGCCCCAGCTTGCACGGACCCCGGCCTGGGCCGCCTGATGGAAGACGACATCGACCGCCTCGACCAGCTTCAAAAGATCGGTGTTGAGCAGGTTGGCCTCGACGAAGATGAAATTGGACTGGCCGCGCAGCCATTCGATGTTCGCCTCTTTCAGCGCGCGCGGGTAATAGTCGGTGAAGCAATCGACGCCCACCACGTCGTAGCCGTCCCTGACCAGGCGCTCGCAGAGGTGAGAGCCGATGAAGCCAGCGCAACCTGTAACTAATACACGCTTTTTGTCAAAAGCTGTAGACATGTCGCTTTGCTCCACGTTTATGCTACGCATAATTTGACGCTTCGCTGTACTAAACGCTCCTGCGGAGCTGTACCAATATAAGACGCCCTGCGGGCTGTAATTGAACGCTCCTGCGGAGCTGTACTGAACGTCCGCCGAAGGCGGACTGTACTAAACGCGACCTCCGTCGCTGTAACCGACATAGAACGCTCCTACGGAGCTGTACTAAACGTCCGCCGAAGGCGGACTGTAACCGACATAAGACGCCCTTCGGGCTGGAGACACGTCCGCCGCAGACGGACTGGAGACACATCGCACCGCGCCGGCGCGGAAGCACTAAATCCTAAATCCGAAATCCTAAACAAATCCAAAATTCAAAGCACCAATCTCAAAATCCAACAAACTTGATGCTCTGGGGTCAGATCTAGACATTGGACAAAAACGGAGTGCGCCGCCGTAATAGAGAACAATCTTCAGGGTTTGGGGAACTTCCCTGCGGCACAAGGAGCATAGCGCATAGAGCATGGCGCTTTACCAAAGAACGGTTGAGGATCTTGCGATCGGTAGAGGACCTCCGGTCGGTAGAGGCGCTTCGCGCGGACACGTGAACATGCAGTATCGTCCCGCCTCATATTTATATTTATGGAAGCGGGACTCGCAGTATCGCTGCGCTCGGGATTCCGCGTAATGACCAGTGCTTGTTGGTGAAAAGAGGTGCAGTATTCATGTCTCAGTATAACACGATCTTGAGCGTTTGAGGAAGGTC
>JACUUY010000151.1 GCA_014859085.1 Caldifarciminota bacterium | reverse complement strand
CTGTCCCCGTTGGCTCCGAAGGTGCCTGTCCCCGTTGTCCTATGTTACGAGCCTGAAGGCTCTACTCCTGGCCGCAGGAGTAGGGCGTTTACGCCCGTCCTGTCCACAATAGTTTTGGATTTTGATACTTGTGCTTTGAATTTGTCTATAATTTAGGGTTTCGGATTTAGTATTTGCCGTATGTACTCACCTTCTGGCCTTCGCCCCCCGGCGCACGCTATGCTCTATGCGCTATGCAGTAATGCTCCGTCTCTCCGGTTCTCCGTTTCACCGTTTCTCAGGAGCGGGTAGTTGACACAGTGTAATTTTGTGTTATAGTTGACCGTGCTCACCGGCATTGACCGCTGCGTCAGGTACGACTTCGCGCCTTTTCGCGGCATGAGAATAGGTTTGCTCTCGGCGATCGCTTGCTGCGACAAGAACCTCACGCCCACGGTATCCTTGTTCGCGTCGGCCCGGTCCGTGAAGCTTGAGGCGCTCTTCGCGCCGGAACACGGATTCCACGCAGCCGGCCAGGACCAGGTCAAGATCCCGGATTCGGTTTACCGGGGCGCGACCAGGATCCATAGTACGTACGGCAGAAAGCGCAAACCGTCATACGCTGCGCTCAATGATCTGGACGCGATCGTGATCGACCTCCATGACATCGGCACACGATATTACACATTTGTCTGGTCGGCGATGCTTATGATCAAGGCAGCGGCCGCCCGCCGCAAAAAGATATTCATTCTCGACCGGCCCAACCCGCTCAACGGCGTCACCGTGCAGGGGCCGCTTATCGAACGCGGGTTCGAATCTTTTGTCGGCCTGTACTCAGTTCCGGTGCGGCACGGCATGACCATTGCCGAACTGTGCACGATGCTGGATCACGTGCACTATATTGACGCCGATATCACGGTCGTGCGGATCAAGGGTTGGCCGCGCAGGGATTATTTCGATGCACGGCACGCCCCCTGGACCGTTCCTTCGCCCAACATGCCCCGGTTCTCGACCGCGCTCGTCTATCCGGGAATGTGCTTGCTCGAGGGAACGAACGTGTCAGAGGGACGGGGCACGACGACCCCTTTCGAGATGTTCGGCGCGCCCTGGATCGATCCGCTCTGCCTTGCGCGGGAACTGCGCAAGAAAGATATCCCGGGCTGCGATTTCCGGCCCGCCTACTTCATTCCCGTCTTTCACAAATACCAGGACCGCTTGTGCGGCGGCTTGCAGCTCCACGTGCGGCAGCGCAATTCATTCGACCCCTTCTCGGCCGGGCTTGAGATCATCAGAGCGATCCGCGGCCTCTACCCGCGTGAATTCGCCTGGCGCCAGCCGCCCTACGAATTCGAACGTGATAGGATGCCCTTTGATATTCTTTGCGGCAACTCCTGGATCAGAGAGGGGATCGAGCGCGGCACGACGGTTCCTGCCCTGCGCCGGAGATGGCAGGCCGATCTAACGCGCTTCAGATCCCTGCGCCGGAAGTACCTGCTCTACGCTTGAACCATGAAGGCACTGATCCTTGCCGCCGGCCGCGGCGAACGACTGCGACCGGTCACCGACCGGATACCGAAGATGCTCCTGCCGGTCGTGAGCCGGCGGTTGCTCGACCTGAACATCGAACGTCTGTTCAGTACCGGCGTATCGGATATCGGTATCAACCTTTTCCACCACGCGCAAATCATCAAGAACCACCTTGCGAAATACGACGATCGCGTCCATGTCGTCGTCGAAGACACGCTCAAGGGCACGGGCGGCGCGCTCGTGAATTTCAGGAATTTTTTCGGGGAAGACTTCGTTGTCATTTCCGGAGATGTGGTGTCCGACATAAAACTGACGGATATCATTGGCTATCACAGAAAACACAATCCGGTCGCGACCCTGGTCATGACCAGACACAATGGAACGAAGTTCCGCATCGGCAAGGATAACCGCATCGACCGCATCTATAACTACGATGCAACTCCGTATACTTATGCGGGCGTCGGCGTATTTTCAAAACGCATATTCTCGTTCTTCCCGAAACAGGACGTTTTTTCCATTCTCGATGTTTTCAGGAATGTGATCAGAAGCAGCCAGCCCCTGATGGGATTGCCGGCGGTGATGTACTGGTACAATATCAACTCGCCTTACACCTACTGGAAAATACATCACGACGTGCTCAACGCGCGCGCGCACATGCCGGACATCGAATGCAGCTCGGCCGTATATATCGCTCCGTCGAGTCTGGTCATGACCAGGCAATTGCATGGCTTCGTTAGCGTCGGTGACGACTGCAACATCGCCGCGGCCGTCCATCTCGAGAACGCCGTCGTGTTGCCCGGCAGTATTGTGAGGGGCGGCGACTACCGCAACTGCCTGGTCAGCGGTTCTGAGCGGGTCACCGTTTAATGAACGTCGGCGACACGCTCCACGGCTACACCCTGATCGAGAGGATCGACCGGCACGGTTCCCAGCGCGAGTTCTTCCGCTGCACCAAAGAAGGCCGCACGTTCGTCATGGTCCGCGACGATGATATCGAGCAGTATATCAGACTGCACGAGCATTTGCTGCGGCGCGGGATCGCCGTGCCCCTGCTGTACTGGTTTTCGATCGAAGAAAGGTTGATGGTCCAGGAGGACCTCGGCCGCGATTCCCTGTACGAATTGACCGCCGCAAAGGGGTACGACCGCGCTACGTACCGGGTGGTGATCGATGAACTCGTGAACCTGCAAGTCGACGGATGGCACGAAGCTCCGACCACCCTGCAGTATGACCGCGAACATATCCGCTGGGAACAGGAATATTTCATTGATTGCTTCCTGCTCCAGTACTGCGGGCTCGATGCCGGAGAGATCAACCGTATAAAATCCGATCTCGATAGGCTCGCCTCCAGTATTGTTGAAGGTTCGCAACGAATAATGGGCTATCTCATGCACCGCGATTTCCAGTCACAGAATATATACATCAAGGAGGGCCGTGCGCGCATCATCGACTTCCAGTCGGCGCGCATCGGCCCGCTGACCTATGACCTCGCGGCTTTGCTCAGAGACGCTTACGTTCACATCGATCGAGTGGCCGAGAACGATCTCTTCGCATACTACCACGAAGCGATCGAGCGGCGCGGGATCGGCATTTCCGGACGCGAACTGCGTAACATCTACGGGCTTACGGCGCTCCAGCGAAACATGCAGGCGCTCGCGGCCTTCGCGAACCTCTCGCTGAACAAGAACCGGCCGCATTTTGCCCAATACATCCCGCGCGGCCTGGAACTGCTGACCGCCGGGCTGCAGGAAACCGAACTCCCGGATCTCAAGCGTGTGGTATCATCAATAAACCGGTGAGCAATGCGATTTAAGGAACTGGACCGATACCTGCGCGGCTGCGTGGATGCGCTGACGATCCCGGGCTGTGTCTGCTGGGCCGGCGACCTCAGTACCCTGTTCTTCTATGAATCTTACGGTCGCGCGCAGATCGTTCCGCGCGAAGAAGCAATGACGAAAGAGACGGTCTTCGACCTCGCCTCATTGACCAAACCCGTTGCCACCGCGTCCTCGATAATGTTACTCCATGAAAGACAGCGGCTCGACATTGACGCGGAACTCCAGCACGTGATGCCGGTCTTTGAGGATACGGCCGCGGCCCGCAAGACGATCCGGCAACTCCTCGCGCACACGTCAGGACTACCGGCCTGGTACCCGCTCTACCTCGTGCCCAAACAAACGCGCCTGCAATACCTTGCTAACCTCGCGGTTGGCCGTGAAGAAACTGTCTATTCCTGTTTGGGCTACATACTGCTCGGCAAGATGATCGAACACGTCACGGGCAAACGTATGGACATCTTTTTCAGCGAAGACGTCGTCGGCGGCCTTGCCCTGCACACGCTCGGCTTCGGACCGGTTGCAGACCGGGATGCGGTGGCGGCAACCGAACAGGGCAATGAGCATGAACAAGAAATGGCGCGCAAGCACGGCGATGTGAGCCACATAGCGTGGCGCAAATACACGATCCGGGGCAAGGTGCACGACGGCAACGCGCACTACGCATTTTCGGGCGTTGCCGGGAACGCCGGACTCTTCTCCAATGCCACTGATCTCGTCACTTTTCTCCGAGCCTATCTTGCCGGAAAGATAGTCAAACCCCGGACCTTCACCTTGATGCTCAAGGCGCACCCGCCGAGCGGCGAAACCAGGAACCTCGGCTGGCACGTGAACCCTTATCCGGGTCTGCTCTCCCCTCTCTCTTTCGGACATACGGGATTCACCGGCACGATGGCCGTCATCGACCCGCAGACGAACCTGATAATCGTGCTCCTGGCAAATGCCGTCCACCCCACGGTGCGGATCGGGCTGATGAAGCCGATCAGACAAGAGGTCGA
>JACUUY010000150.1 GCA_014859085.1 Caldifarciminota bacterium | reverse complement strand
GATCACGTAATTGGGAATCCATTCGCCTTTTTCATCCTTATGCATCCAGAATTCTCTTTCGATCTTTCTCTTCTTGATTTGTTCTTCGGTTAGATAGAAAAATTCATTAGCGCCAGTTTTAATCCCAAATCTGACGTCAGCAATTTCCTTGAGCGGCACCAACTTATCTTTACCTTTTTCCAGAATCCTGAAGAAAATCCGGGGCGCCCGGATATATTTGCCCCATTTTGAGCCGATATACTTCTGCTCCTGAGGGTCATATCCTTCGTCCCATAGTTCTTTTTGTTTCTTAGGGAATATTCTCAAATCGTCATTTTCGTAGAACTCGTCGTGGAAAAGAACTGTCTTGATAAGCTCATCGATCTTGTTAATCCGCTCTTTCTCTGCTGACCAGTTATCGACAAGCGGCGGGATAAGATCGGCTAACCTCTTTTTCAAATGGACAAATCTCACTGGATTTTCGTCACGTTCTCTTGCATTCTTGCACTTTTGCAGGATAACGATACATGTATTGATATCGGCATCTTCAAACCACCGCTCAACCTTGGATTCGATGATCGTTACGATTTTGTAGTTTCGTAGAAAGAATTCCTGCAATCCCTTACCATAATCCACGTCCAGCCACGAATTCGACACGATAAAACCGAAATTACCGCCGTCCTTCAGGAACTTAGTGCCGTGGACAAAAAAGTAGGCGTGGATACCAGCCCGTTTCGAAATATCGGCAAGTTTCTCCTGATTCAGATGGAGGGCTTTTCTGATAAGCCCGCCTTTTTCCACACCGGTATCAGGGATCTCTTCCTGTCGGGTGTAGGGTGGATTACCCACAATGCAGTCGAACCACCGCGGATAGGTTACTTCCTTGCCCATCTTGCCCAGGGCAACCGTAATGACTTTGCGCCATTTTTCCGGCAATTCCAGACCTTCGGCAGACGATAAGAGGTTGAAGAAATCATCGTGCACGATCATAGGATAGTTCTTATCGACAGTTAGATCCTTGATTGCCAGGTTTATCGTTGATAAGTGCGCGGGAAACTTGGCAATATCAACACCCCATAGATCTTTCAGGATTTGGTCGTGATGAAGCATCAAATTCATTAGTTTCTTATGGTGATAAGCCCTCACCAGGAAAGTGCCGGCGCCGCATGCCGGGTCAAGAACCCTGGCGTTCTCATGATTAATGCAGAATTTCAGGATCAGATCAACGATATTGCAGCTGGTAAAGTATTGCCCCAAGTTGTGGCGCTCTTCAGCCGGGATCAGCTGTTCGAAAATATAGCCGATTATATCGTATGCCAGGCCTGAGAAGTTGTAGCGCTTCAATATTCTCACAAGATTCTTGATTTCCGTTACCACCGCATCGTTTTCCGGAAAAGCCCGCTCGTCGATGAAATCAGTGGAATAGATCGTCTCGTAATCGATATTCCTTAGAACATATTCAAAGTAGTTCTGCAGGTGATTCTTGAGTAATCCGCTCTTAGTCAGATCGTCCGGTATGTTCAAGGGGTCAAGCTGGCGCTGCCTTTTTGCCTGAAGCGCATTGTAAAAGACGATTTTGTTAACCAGGAGATAGGCGGTTTGCCGCGCGGCTTTGACAAAATCCATATCCTGGGCATTGAACTCCCATAATTGCTCATTAAACCATTTTTTTAGTTGCTTGCGAAATTCTTTGTCCTTATGGTATTCATCCTCGATGATACTTCTGTAATATCGTGCCAGGCGATTGACCTTCTCCTGCAGGCGCCAGACCAATAGTTTATTGATTTCGATTAGCGGCTCGGTTCTCTTGCCGGTAGCGAATTGGGCGATATCCGAAACGAATTTCTCGATGCCTGCATAGATGCTATTACGGAACTTAGGCAGTTCTATTTCATTCAGTTCGGTAATCTGAGAAAGTTCGTATCTGCCGACGAGTTGCTCTTCGATCGGCTTCATTTCATTTACCCGGGCAGTATTGAACAACAAAAGAGATTGAAAATTCGATATCGCAAAATAGCGGGCTTTTCTCTTTGTCGCCTTCTTCTGTGCCGGTTCTTTTAGCAGTTCCTCGTCGTCGGGTTCATAAAAGGGCGCCTTGAATTCAAGAAGGCAAATTATTTCGTCATTTTGCTTCTCCTTGTATATTACTACATCGGGTCGGCTCTGGTCGCCCGTGAATTTCGTTTCGACTTCGGCAATACCCAGGGGGATGTTGTTATCTCTAACGATTTCGTTAATCCATTCCATTATTTTTGCGGTCGCGGTCCATTCGGTCCTGATGACAAAATCCTCAACCGAATTTGGTGTGCGTTGGGTACTTCTTGAGAGTTTACTTCTTTTCATGTGCTTTTTCTTTGAGAACGTCTTCAACGATGCGGCGGGCAATCTCGAAAGCTGCGGCAATTCTAATGATCTTCACGTCTCCCAAGCCCTTGATTTCCAGGAATTTCTTCAACGGCTGGCTGAACATACCGCGGAACGAGCCAAATTTCTCCAGAATCTCCCGGGCAATAGTCTCCGCGGATTTACCTTTTATGCCGGACCCAATGATAATCGATAATAATTCGGAATCGGATAGATGATGTGCCCCTAATTCCCTTAATTTTCCGCCGGGATGGGTCCAGAAATGTTGTTTTGAATCACGACAATGCTTCACTCGCTTATCCGATTTCTTAACCACCAATATTCGCCTCCATGATGTTCCTGTTCAAGATTATTATGCTCGACAATCCAGGAAAGTCAAGTTTTCTCGTAGAATAACCATTTCATTGCGTCCAAAGTACGCCGATATCTATATGAGTAGTTCCATCGTGTCAAAGCTTTACATTATACATTAACAAAGTCCAACCGGATGATCATGATACGCACATGGGAGCGTTCCTGCACGATCGGAGCAGAGATCAAGGCAGCATGTACAATGTGAAGATTTGACCCCTATCCCCCACCCATCTTTCATCATTGGTATCATTTCAAATATTTGTCATAGAAAGATAGTGTTCTTACAAAAAAATCGGGATAGGTTATCATCTCAGGTCCCTTTTGCCCACCATGTTCTGCCTCTGGAACGATCCATAGTTCTTTAGGGCCCTTCAATTTCTCATAGACTGCCTCTGACATCCAAACCGGCGTTCTGTCATCTTTTTCACCGACAATCAAAAATACCGGTGTTATCACTTCATCTGCCGCGTGTATAGGAAGAAGGTTCTCAGGATATCCTTGTGGAGCTACGAATGTCCTGTCCGGAGTGACCTTTTGCAGATGCGCGACTAAATCATCGAAAGAAGAAGTCAGGGCTCTTCCAATATATGCCGATATATCATCTCTGGCTGCGATCATGGCAAAGGAGAGGTAGGCTCCCGTGGAAAATCCCATTAATCCAATTTTTCCGGAAGCAACTTCTGGTTGTTCTTTTGCAAAATCAATAGCCGCCGCATAATCGATAAGAAATTCCGTACAACAAAGATCGTCTTCAGAAATGTCCCATGTGTCACTTTCACCGAACCCCCTCCAGTCAAAGGTGAAGACAGTATAACCTCTTGTAAAATAGTGATAAGCGTAGAACATTGAAAAAGCCATGTTCCCGGCATCTCCATCACACATAATGATCGTGGGTTGAGGTTCCCCGGAATAATTATATTCCTTTGACTCTTGCTTAAGACTCTCCGGTACAACCATCATTCTGCCTATAAGATCATTAGAAATCCCTGCAGTGTCCTGAGCCGGATACAGCCATCCTTTCAAATACAACCCGTCTTCTGTCTCAAAAGTAACCTCTCTGTACAGGATTCCGAAATCTGAAGGTGTGCTGGGGTAATCTCGAAGAGGTTTCATAGAATAAAGATATCTTGAAAAAAGAATAGTCAGAAATAAGACAATTGCCAACTTCGTTGCTTTCATCATTACCTCCTATCTAAGGTTATGTCCTTCACGGCTGAAATTCGGCAACGAACCCGGTTCATGGTACTAAGCAACCGCTTCTTTGTCAATGACCTTTGTATCTCTGGGTCAAATCTTTGCATTATGCATTGACAACACGCGGCGGATGTTCACAATACGCCTATGGCAAGGACTATGAGGATCCAGTTTCCGCGAGTGCGGGATCCGCATCGACTCACTGCGGCAACGTCGCACGGCCAGTGAACTGATGGGGATCGCGGCCGAGCTACTGCATAAGTACTGTGACGTAACGCAGACTCAAATAGGTAGATTGTTAGGGAATATCGACAACGTTTCGGTCCATCAACTGCGCAGACGGCTAAAGAAAAAGATGGCTGAAGATACAGGGGTGATGGAGCACTACTGCAGGATCGAGGCAAAGATTAAAGCGGCATGTATAATGTAAAGATTTGACCCCATCCCCCCATTGGATTTCGCAGATGCCGCAACAGATGTCGGAGAAACTGAACCACCTCTGTAG
>JACUUY010000024.1 GCA_014859085.1 Caldifarciminota bacterium | reverse complement strand
CCATTCGAGGTCGCTTCTCGAGCGCTCGTTGCACTTCAAGGTTGAATGTGGCTTTTTTTATTTCTAACATAATTTATGTTATTGCACAAGAGGCACATTTGTTTTTCGCCAGCCAACGCGTCTCTATTGAGCTTTGTTAATGTAGCCAAATGTGCTGAAACTGAACGCGGACCATGAATTCCTCTCGGCCACTGCCATTGTCTCTGCTTAGGCGTGTCAGTGACTGCATTCATGGACCTGCAGCATTTGTCCAAGAACGAAATCAATTCTAGGGGACACTTCATTGGCGTGATAATAGGGACTTACTACCTTTGATGTCGCGGCGCATCTAATTCACGAATAATCCAGATGTCAAAACACGGATCAGGATACCGCTTCACATCATTGTCCTTTTCTTTCGTCGGCAACAGCGCATGTATTCTCTCATGTAGCCGTTGACATTCTCTCGATGCTCATTGCGCCACTTCCTTTGGTAATTACGGTAATGATCTATGTTGTATTTTCGCCAATCTCTATGATAGTCAGGATTAAGTTGCGACCAATTCAGGTAGTAATCGCGATTCTTCTGAAGCCAGAGGGCCCGCTGCATCTTATAGACCTGACCGCGACGATAATCTTTTAGGTATCGCAGGCGCCTGTTATTATTGATCATTGCCATTCTTCATTCTTAGTCAGCTATTTCCACTTACCCAAGATTGCCCCTGGGTTGTGAGTCTCGGTCACAAAATCTGTTACTAAGATCCACCTTTCTTGCTCTATATGACACAGATTTATCCACCGCAGATGAGATAGTAGTTGGCAATAATATCGTTCATTACATTAGTACCGGACTGTTTCCCTGCGCCGTCTTCGTAATACACCGCGTACTTGAGTATACCCAGGCAATGCTGTTTCCAGCATTCGCTTCGGTCATTATTCTCGACACCCGTTCGCACTCGAGCTGATTCACGAACGTCAACAAGATCAATCTTGCCGGCACGCATACACAGCACTGCGTACACACCTGCTGCTTCTGCTAAATCATCCAAGTTATCGAAGGGCCCTTCAAATCGGTATGTTGCCCCACTCGCACCGATTAACGTCACGCCCATTGGCGCACCCCGACTTAACTCATTGACCTTGCGCGCTCACGATTGAAGAGGCTGTCTGAGTGCCTTTGTTGATTCATATACGATTTTGAAGCCGAAAACATATACTTATTCTCAGACAGCCTCACACCTGAGCCTCGTGCATTATGTCATCCTGATGAATCGGGTGGCGGTGGTGGTATTGGTGCATCCATGCCCGCTGATACGTGCCCATATGCATGCACCAAGGTAGAACTTATTGCAGAAATTATGCCGAGAACAAATATCAGTGACAATAACCATCCAAATATTCTTTTCATAGCGTCCTCCTACGCATTTGCTATGCATTGCTCGTGCCACTAATGAGGGCTATGAATGCGCTGTAATTTCGGGAGTTTTTGGCCATAGAATGGACAAGAAACCCGCTGATGTGTCAAACAAATACCGATTATTGAGTAAGGTGCAGAATCAAAGGATATCTTAAGATAATCGGGTGTAAGTGTTTGTCTAGTTTTTTACAGGTGTAAAGGCAATTTTGACAATATTTTCGGAATGGAGCTAAAGACGTTTCTTAGAGGTTTGAATTTGGTATTTCTTCATGTAGTTGTACATTGTTGCTCGTGTGACCCCCAGAATTTTTGCGGCCAAAGAAACATTGCCTTGTGCCGCGCTGAGCGCTTCCACGACCCTTTTCTTGTCACCTTGCTTGACCCTGCGTGCTACGGTAGAATCCCTCAAGGAGCCCCAATCTAACTTAAGATCAGCGGGCATTATGCCTCGGTCTTGCGCGAAGATAACTGCACGTTCAATCGCATTGGCGAGTTCACGAACGTTCCCAGGCCAATAATATTCTAACATTGCTTTCAATGCTTTTCTGTCGAATCCAGTAAAACTCTTATTCATCTCATAGGCATATTGCTCGAGGAAGTGTTCAGCCAGAATTGGAAGATCAATCATACGCTCGCGCAGAGGAGGGATGTGGATCGTAATGACGCTCACCCGGTAATACAAATCAGCCCTGAATATACCCGTGCTCGTCATTTTCTTCAGGTCTTGATTCGTTGCGCTTATCAACCTCACGTCCATCTTGCGCACCGACGTATCGCCCAACCTCCTGATTTTCTTCGTCTCGATCGCCTCAAGCAGCTTACCCTGCGTCGCCATTGGGGCATTTGAGATCTCGTCAAGAAACAAAGTTCCGCCGTTAGCTTCTTCAAACAAGCCCAGCTTGTCGCTATGCGCCCCTGTAAATGCACCTCTCTTATAACCGAAAAGCTCGGATTCAAATAGAGTATCTGGCAAACCACCGCAGTTTACAGAAACAAATCGGCCACCCCTTCTGGGACTTCGCTGATGGATGATTCTTGCAACTATGCTTTTTCCACAACCGGTCTCACCGGTAATTAGAATTGTAGAATCAGTCACGGCAACTTTCTCAATGGCGCTGCGGATTTCTTGTATTGCCGCAGATTCGCCAATCAAATACTCCTCCGCGAACTCCTTGAAGGATTTTGCGCGCAAATACACATTTTCTTCTTTGGCTCTTTGAAATATCATTGATTTTTCAATAACAGAAGCCATGAAATTTGCAACCGTACGCAGAAAGTCTCCCTCTTTTTCTCCAAAAAGACCGAAAGCATGCTTGCTATCCAAATAAATTGCGCCAAGTATTCTTGTATCCACCACCAGCGGCGCACACATTAGGGAATGTATGTCGTTCAAAATGACGCTGCGTGAATTCCTGAACCGCTCGTCGGTCAAAGCATTCTCAGCGCATATCATTACCCCCTTCTTTCTGGCTTCATCAACGACGCTACTAGACATTATCTTGGCATCATTTAGGGTTTCCTGGTCGAGATTTCGCCCAGCCACAAGTTTTTCTTTTCCCTGTTCGATCAGGAAAAGCGCACCACGTTCTGCCTTCGTGACTGGTATGATCAAATCTAACACCTTCTCTGCGAAATCTTCAGCACCCAAATGACGGTTTATGACCTCGCTAATTTGATGAAACAACTTCAAAAAATCCCCTGAAATGGCGAGCCCGCTTCGCTTGCTTGCCATTTTTGCTAAGATGTTATTCTCCAGTGCGCGAGTCTTGGAAAGTTCTATTCCAGCGCCCGTGTTCGCGAATATTTCCTCTGCCTCGAACAATTCAGTTATCCTTGCCGCAATCGCCTCAAGGTTTCTCTTGTCGTACAATGCTTCTGTTTCCCTCCGTTTCAAAGAGGCCCAGTCGTACAAACAACCTGCTTTCTTGAGCCTATCGAGGTGCGAGGAAATGTCCATTTCATCAACATCGATCTCGCCAGTTTGATAACGACACAAATCAGAGATCGCACGCGCGACAATGTTTTCCCATGAACCGGGAGGTATAAAACCAATAGCTTCCAGTGCGTATCTATTACACTCTCGATACTTCTTGATATCGTAATAGAATTCGATTATCTTAAGGTAACATTCCATCTTTTTGAAAAGATCGGCTCGACCAGCCATCATTCTCTTCAGGCCATTCTCAACAGCACATTCAGCTTCGGCTACCTTGCCGGAGTGGCCTTTAATCAATGCGAGAGCAAAATAGTACGATGCTTCATCAGACATGCTCAGCGCCTCATTGAGAAGCTTCTCGGCTGCTCCTATGTTTCCTTGCCTGTAATACAGCATCGACAGATTGAATATCGGCGCAACTGCGTCATGATCTATTGCCTTTGCTTGTTGATTCCACATAATAGCCTTGCTAAAATCGCACTTTCTTTCGTATATATTGGCCAGGTTGACCATGATGCTTGCGCTCATCCTCCTGTTCCCTACTCTTTCCGCATAGTTCAGAGCTGTTTTCAACAATTCAGTTGCTCTTTCTGCTCTGTTCTGGCGCTGGATGACTAAAGCCTGATTCACCATTGCTCCCGCCAGAGCGTTGATGTCTTTTACGGTACGCAAAGATTGAATGGCAACACTATATGCCTGCTCTGCCTCTACAAAGTCGCCTTTTTGTTGATACAGAGATGCTAACAGCGTCATGCATTGCGCTACAGAATCAGCATTTTGGCTGACCCGTGCCACTTTCAGAGCTTTCCCTACGGTCTTGATAGCATCATCATAGTTTTGTCGATGCCACTCCAAGACGGCGATGAGATACAGCGTCTTAACCTTCAATTCATCGTTCCGCATCGCCTCTGCCAGCTTCATTGAAACTTCAAGCATCCGATGTGCATCGGAGAGTTTCCCTAAAGACATCAAACAATAACTCAAATTGTTCGTAATGTTCACGTAGTTGTGGTCCTTCTTCTCGCTTGATATCAATGCTTTTTCAAAGTAGTCTGCGGCCTCCCTGTAATTCCCTCTCTTTTGAATGACAATACCTAACCGATAATGCAGATCAGACCTAACAGACTCATCATTCGTGCATTTCAAGGCCTCAAAATATCTATCCGCCGCTTCGGCTGTATTACCAAGCTTTTGTGCCAACGCCCCGATACGAGTCAGCAGATCGGCGACTCCTCCTGGGGCGATATTTCTTGCATGATTCAGAGCCTTCTCAAGGAAATGAATCCCTGTTTCATAGTCGCAACGCCCCTCGTACATTTCGGCGGCTCTGTGAGAATACTCCAAGGCATCTTCAGCATTATTGCACGCATCCGCCAATTCTGCAAGGATGGGAAAATATTCCGGCGCATTACGAAATTTCTCTTTGATGATTGCCAAGAATTGTCTGTAATAAACAGCCCTTCTATCAGGCGGCATGCTGCGACTGACGATCTCACGTGTGATTTTGTCCGCCACAGTATATGCAAGTCTGCCGCCTAGTTGAGCCACCTTTATGAATCCCCGCTGCTTCAAACATTCAACCGCCTCAAACCCATTCATGCCCGCCATTTCGGTGAGAATAACAAGTTCCATTGGGTTGTTGTAAAGGCACACAAGCTGCAGAACATGAGTGCAAGATTCATCAAGTTCTTCTGTTTTGTGAAAGACAATATCTTCAATGCCCTTGGGATAATGTGTTGCAGTAAGGGCTTCAGACCTCAATTGCCACTTGCCTTCCTCATAGCAAAGCCGCTTCTTCTGAGACAGATATTTCAGCAATTCATTGATGAATAGAGGATTACCGCCACTAGCACCGTGAAGCCAATCGGACAACCCATCTTCATCTAACCTTTTCATAAACGTCTTCTCAAGCAGTTCCTTAAGCTCGGGTTGTGTGAATCCCCTTAGTTGCAGACTCTCAAAACCCATTTTCTCGATTTCGGAGGAGGGTTCAGAGGTGGCAATCACCACGATCCCTGAATCCGTTATACTGAAACCCAGATAACGGAAGAATGCGCGGTTAAAGCTGTTAAGTTCATCCAGATCATCAACCATTATCACAAGGACTTCATCCTTGTTTGTCACTTTCGTTTTCAGTGAATCAACGAGTTCTTCAAACAAGGCGGTTCTGTCGCGGATTTGTTCAGACTTCAGTTCGCATTGGGCATATTCGCATAGCCCCTCGAACAACCGATTTCCTGTCTTGGCTGAAAAGGAGAGCACGGTGTAACCGCTTACAAGGTGTTTGAAGCGTAATTCACTGAGGCTTCTTGTCTTGCCAAGACCTTTGTCGCCGTAGATGATGAACGTCTTGCCTGCCGCTTTCCTGGGGTCACATAGTAAGGTTGTTAGTCGATTGACATCAATGAAGTGCAGGTGTGGAAGAGACACTTTAGAAATTGGTTTTCCGGGTTCCTTACGGGCACTGAATCCGCACAGAGTCTCGTAGATTGCACCAACTGTCGGCCGAAGGGCCGGTTCACTGAACATGAGGCGCTGAACGATTCCCTGCATTTCCTCAGGCGTACCTGGGTCCAGGTTTCCCCGGGAGAAAGACGGCATTACAGCCGCTTTCGAAAGCATGCTCTCTCGCACCCGAGACCGGGAAAGTATTTCGTACATTATCACGCCGAGCGAATACAAATCACTTCTTTGATCTATCATCTGACCTTTAAGAACCTCGGGCGCAATATAACCGAAACTTCCTCTCGGTGCCTTCCAATCATCCACCTGAGAAGCAAAACCAAAATCTATCAGGCAGGTTCTCTTCTGCTTTAGGTCATACAGTATGTGCTCTGGTTTCAGATCTCCATGAAAGTAATTATGATCATGAAATTGGATGAGCGCATCAAGAAGTTGAATTATTGCATCCACAAGTTGTGCAGAATAGCCTTTGAAACACCGATCAATAGACACTCCGGGGACGAATTCACCAGTGAAATACGCGCGTTTATCGGCAGTGCTACCGTAGTCATAGACCTTCATAATACTCTTATGGTTGAATTTACTTAGAATGTGAAATTCCCTTGCAATGAGGGTATTGAATTCATAATCAGGTTCACGGGCAATTTTAAAAGTAAGTGAAACTCTGGAGCCTCTTTCCCTTACCTTGTAAAGCTCCGCATAGTGACTCTTCCCGATGCGTTCAACTATTATATAGCTGCCAATTTCCTTCATTCCTCGACCCTTCACTCGGAATTAGTTTATTCAACGAATCGAGCGTGTCAACAGAATACTGCCCTGCGCAAAAATGGATGAAAACCAGTGATGGATACCCTTACCTTGTGCCTAGACACGACCAACAGATTAACCCGCTGGTTCTCGTCCACGGTGTTATACTAAGAATTGGTCGAGAAAAGCTGTTGCCATTATAGCCGAGATAGTGCACCTGCATGAAATTGGATAGACGTTGAACAGTGAAGGTTATGTACCCTGGGGATTCTCTGTTAGGAGGTGACAGTTTTGTCCAATTCTTGCCAAATGCTGAGCCTTTCACTCGTTCGTTCGGGACGTTCCGCATGATAGTATCACAATCTTGGAAGTTTGAGAATCTTACTAAATCCCAGGTGTCGAAAATTGAAGAATACGTCAAGCGTATACAACTGAGCACTAGTTGACTTGATCCCACATTCCTCTATAATTCCACCCAAGGCGAAGGCTAATGTTTATCAACGAGGTCAAATGCAAGTCGATACTGAACAAATCTGGTATTTTGGGCATCGACTACGCGATCAATCCATATTACGGCTGCAGCCACAAGTGCCAGTACTGCTATGCCGTCTTCATGAAGAAATTCACGGGCCACACCGAGCCCTGGGGCGAGTTTGTCGATGTGAAAGTCAATGCTCCAGAAGTACTCGCGCGCCAAATCCGACGGCTCAAAACACGCAGCCGCATCTCCTTCGGCACGGTCTGCGACCCGTACCAGCCGCTTGAACTGAAGTATCAAGTAACCAGGAAATGTCTTGAGATACTGGCGCCTTCCCGCCACCGTGTATCCATTCTGACAAAATCGGCCATTATCGTGCGCGATGCCGGCATCCTGCGGACAATGCATAAAATCAGGGTCAGTTTTACTGTCACGACCTTGGATGAACGCGTGAGAAGCGTGTTCGAACCGGCTGCCCCCCCGGCCGAGAAGAGATTCAATGCCCTCAGGACCATTGCCCAAAACGGCATACGGACGAGCGTCTTTGTCGCGCCGGTCCTGCCCTATATTTCGGATTCCTCAAGCGCGATCGCCGGCCTCTTCAGGGCGGCAAAAACCGCGGGCGCCGAATATGTCATGTTCGACACCCTCAATCCCTATCCAAAGGTGTGGTACAATACGGTCCGGCTGGTCAAGAAGAATTTTCCTGAAAAACTGGGATCTTTCAGTTCATATTACACGAACCAGAAAATGTACCAGGTACGATTGAGAGAGAAGATCAGCCGCCTGGCCGACGAATGCGCTATGGAATGCAAATTCGCCTTCTAGACCGTGGGGTCAAATTCCCGACTTATTATTGCATCTTCTTGATAATGTATCGGGACTTCGCCCCGCGGGGATTCAGCTCGACATTGGACATTTTAACGCGGGACGCTTGCTCAGCCGTAGGAAAGCAATTTCTCGATCGTATAGCTTTTCCCGTCTTCGGCCGCCAGCACCGTGACGCCGGTTCTCTCTTTAAGCTGGCGGGCGACATTCCACGGCCCGGTCCGGATCATGGACATGCCGAAATGCGTGATGATCGCAACCTTTGGTTTCATGCCGGTGATTATCTCAGCGCAATCATCAACCGACAGGTGATCGATCTCCGAAGGCCCTAATTTTATCAGATTCATGATGACGATATCGGCTTTGTATGCCGGGATTAGACCGCCGAAGAATTTCGTATCGGTGATATAGGAAACCGTGCAGTTGGCGCAGGACAACCTGAACCCGTAGGTCTCGACACGGTGCTCATGCTGTACCGGGAACTCGAATGTCATCTCTCCGATCTTGGAAACCAGGTCTTCCTTCAAAACGATGGTCTTTTCGAGGAAACCAAGCAGGTAGCTGTAGATGACCCCGTTCTCGCCAAAGGCATCCTGCGGAGCCATGAGTATCCCTCGCCGGTCCAGACCGCCCCGGGTGATGATATCGAGGTAAACATTCACATCAGCACTGTGGTCGATGTGTTTGTGCGTGAGGATTATCGCATCGATCTTCTCCGGAGCGAGCTCCGGGACATACGTCAGCAATCGAAGAAGCGACCCGGGTCCCGGGTCAACGAGAACATTGCTGCCGGCAACCCTGAATAACATCCCGCCGGTCGCGCGTAACTGCTTGGCAATAACATGGCGGGCGCCGCCCGTACCAAGGAATACTATGCGGTCAGCGTTATCTGGCGCTCCGCCGCTCCTGGCAACGGGTGCTTCATGGTCAGCCTTGCGCCATACTCTGGTCACTCGCGCCGATCCCGGGAGCCGCGTTCATGGCGCCGGAGAATGCACCAACGTCAACCAGCACCCAACCTCTTCCTGATGTATTCAGCCCGCTTGACATCGCGTTCTGTTTCTTCCAGCAATTCGCCGAAATACAGCTGAATGTTCGCCGGCCTTGCGATGATCATTATCTCATTCAGCGTTTCGAGCGTTATGTCCTTGACAATGCCGGCGCCGACACCGAATCTCACGGCCGAGAGCAGGTTCAGGAGTTCGCCACTGCTGATCGTCCGGGCCGACCTGAGGATGGCCAGACTGCGGAACGTCTTATCCTCGAATTCATTGCGCGCCTTGGCGAGGATCGTGTCGCGCGCCTTCTTCTCGATATCGATAATCATCCTTGCCAGTTTGGTCATCCTTTCAAGGAGATCTTCCTCTTTAAAACCGATCGTGTGTTGATTCGATATTTGGAAGAGACTGCCCCGGATCTCGCTGCCTTCGCCGTAGATACCCCTTACGGCCATCCCCATCTGCAGCGCGCTCTTGAGGACCTTCTCGGCCTCACCGGTGAACACGAGGCCGGGCAAGTGCATGAAGACCGACGCCCTCATCCCGGTGCCGATATTCGTCGGGCAGGATGTGAGATAGCCGTAATCATCGTGGAATGCGTACTCAAGGTTATCGCCGATGAATTCCTCGGCACCGAAGACCAGGGTTGAAAGATTGCCGAGATTCAAGCCACAGCCAATACCCTGATACCGCAGATGGTCTTCTTCGTTGACCATGACCGATAAATTACCGCCTTCATCGATAAGAACGCCGGCGGGCTTTTCTTTCTTGATGAACCCTGGTGAAACGAGATGGCATTCCAGGAGTGACTCTTTTTCCAGCGGCTTCAAGTCCTTCAGGTTGAGGAATTCACCGGCAATCTTGCCGTCGATTATCGAGTGCACCAGCCCGATGAGATATTCGGCATCGGCTTGTTTCATCTTGAACTCAAATGGAACCGTGGTAAGATTCCTGGCAACCCGGACCCGGGACGACACGACGATCTCGCTATCATCGCCGCAGGGCAGGGTCTTACCTGTGCCCGGGATTAACCACCTTATGTTCTTAAACATCCTTGATGCCATAATCTCTCAGCTTGTCCCTGATCCTTGCGGCGTCCTCATACAGTTCCTTTTCCAGCGCATTTTTCAATTCCTCGCGCAGTCTGTATATCTCGAGCCCGCGCTTGGTACCCGGTGCTGTCCTGCGTCCTATGTGACGGTCACTATGGTGGATCTGCTTGATCAAATACTGTATATGGTCGGCGAATGTTGCCGGACAATCACTGCACCCGAACCGGCCAACCCGCTTGAATTCAGCCAGCGACATGCAGCAGCGCGGGCATATTACTCTCTCGTCCTGCGCGGTCCTCTGCCGCAGCACTTTCTGAAGCGTCTCGAGCGGCGACAACTTCTTCGGTGAAAGGAGTCCGCGCTTTGCGGCGCATTCATCACAGAGATTCAGCTCGATCGTCTCATCAGGCAGTACTTCCTTGAACGAGATCGACGCCGGCTTTTTCTTGCAGTCATCACAGAGCATAGAGTCTCCTCTCCTTCAACCTGTAGACATGGGTCCCGACGCCGGCAATGTCCAGCGAGTGTGTAACGAGTACCACGGTCCTGCCTTCACTCCTTAGACCGCCGAAAACCTCAAGCAGTTTACGGGTGTTCGCCTCGTCAAGATTACCGGTAGGCTCGTCGGCAAAAACAATCAGCGGATCATTGATCATGGAGCGCGCGATCGCGACACGCTGGCGCTCGCCGCCTGATATCTCATCAGGCAGCCGATTCTTCTTGTCGCCGATATTGAATTTATCGAGCAGATCCTGCGCCCTGCCGTATGCCTCGAGCGGCGCGATGCCGTTGACAAGGGCCGGCAAAGCCACGTTCTCCAGGCATGTGAATTCTGCCAGCAGGTGATGAAACTGAAAGACAAATCCCATTTTCTTGTTTCTGATCTGCGATAGCCGCTGATCATCATGAGCCGTGATATCGGTCGAATCGAACACAACCCTGCCCGCAGTCGGGCGGTCCAGACCGCTGATGATGTGCAGCAACGTCGACTTGCCGCTGCCAGACGGTCCGAGTATCACAACAAAACTGCCTTTGCTGACTTCCAGGTCGATACCCTCGAGGACATCGATCGTCTCATTCTCAAGATAGTATGTCTTGCCCAGGCCGGTTGCGCTGAGGATCACATCATTCATTGCGCAATGCCTCCACCGCGGTGAGTTGGGTCGCCCTCCGCGCCGGGTAGATCGTGGCGAGGAAACTGATGAGGATCGCGGCCAGCGCCGTCAGCAGAAAATCGTTCAGATCCATCTCGACGGGTAAAGTTTCGATGAAATATATATCGCCCGGGAGCGATACCTGATACCTGTCCAGCACGACACACGCAAAATAAGCAAACCCGAGACCGAGCGCCGTCCCGATCAGACCGATGATCGTGCCGTGATAGACAAAGACCTTCATGATCTGCCGCGCGGTGAATCCGAAGGAACGCATGATGCCTATCTCCTTTGTCTTCTTCTTGACCATGTTGATCAGAGTGCCAACGATGTTGAAACCGGCGACGATGATTATCAGGATCAATACGATGAAAGTAATGATCTTCTCTATCCGCAACGCGGCAAAGACCGAGCGGTTCGATTCGATCCAGTCTTGGGCGCGGTACGGATAACCCAGATCGCTCTCGATCCGGCGCGCGTACTGGGGTGCCCGGTAGATATCGCCTATCTTCACCGCGATGCCGTTTATGCTCTCCCCCATGTCGAACAGTGCCTGAACGTCCTTCAGGTCCATGTAGATAAGCGTCGCATTGTAGTCGTAGTATCCCAGGTCAAAAATGCCGTTCACCACGACCCGCTTGGCGCGCGGGATCAAGCCCAGTTGATCCCCGAATGGCAGGGCCACCACGAGCGAATCGCCGACATTGACGCCTAAGCTGTGCGCGAGTTCAACACCGATCACGCATCCGCCGCGCAGCCGGAAGACCCCGTCGATCATCTTCTGGCCGATCTCGGTAATATTCTGCTCAAGCTTGTCATCGACGCCCTTGATGACGACGCCGTCGAGCTGCTGCTTGTACTTGATGACCGATTTCTGATACACGAACGGTGCCGCAGCCTCGATGAATCTGTAGTCCTCCAGTTTCGCGGCCAGGGTCTGGTATTCTCTGATCGGTTCATTGAAGTACTTGCGGACGATTATGTGCGGGGTCCCGCCGAGTATCCGGCGCCGGAGCTCGTTCTGAAAGCCGTTCATCATTGAAAGCGTGATCAAGAGCGCCGCGACGCCGATAAAGACGCCGCCGATGCCGATCACCGTCGAGAACGAGAGGAATTTTCTGTGGCGCGAAAGCAGATAGCGCCGCGCGATGAATAGTTCAGTGTTCATAACACACAAGTGCCCGCACGAATTTTGCCCAGATCTTCGATCTGGCTGCAAAATTCAGTGTATCGCCCTGTACTGCCACAAAGTGCCTTGTTTATCTTCAAGTGCCTTGAATTTGTTCGGGTCGCAGCTGCGGAAACAGTATGACATCCCGGATCGAAGGCTGGTTGAGCAGCACCATGCACAGGCGGTCAAGACCGATACCGATGCCCGCGGTCGGCGGCATCCCGTGCTCGAGCGCCCGGATGAAATCCTCGTCTATCTGGTGGATGCCTTCTTCCCGCTGCGCGATCTGGGTTTCGAACCGCTTGCGCTGTTCGAGCGGATCGTTCAATTCCGAGAAAGCATTCGCGATCTCCATTCCGAACACGATGAGTTCGAAGCGTTCGACGAGCCGCGGATCACTGCGGTGCGTCTTGGCCAGCGGCGACAATATCTTGGGATAGTCGACGACGAATGTCGGCTCGATGAGTTCTTTCTGCACCAGTTCGCTGAAGAGTTTATCGATCTTCGAACCGATCGAGAGTTTCTTGTGGTCAATACCGTATTGCTCGCACTGCTTATCTATATCGGATTCCGTTGCATCGAGGATATCCAGCCCTATCTTTTCCTTGATGCTATCCGTGTATCTGACGCGCCGGAACGGCCGCTTGAACTCGATCTTGTGATCCAGGAACTCCAGATCCTTCCCGCGCGCCGTCTCACTGGCGAGAAAATCAACCAGCTGCTCGATCAAAACCATCATATCGTCGTAGTCGGCATATGCTTGGTACAGCTCAAGCATCGTGAACTCAGGGTTGTGCAGCCGGTCGATCCCTTCATTGCGGAAATCACGGCACACCTCATAGACCTTTTCAAAACCCCCGACGATCAGCCTCTTTAGATATAGTTCATCGGCGATGCGCAGGAACATTTCTTGCTCCAGGGCATTATAATAAGTTTTGAACGGATTCGCCGCGGCGCCGCCGTATATTGCCTGCAGCACCGGCGTTTCGACCTCAAGAAAACCTTCCTTGTCAAGAAAACTGCGCACAAGGCCGATCAGCCGGGTCCGTTTTCTGAATATGTCCCGGACTTCGGTATTGGCGATGAGGTCGAGGTAACGCTGGCGGTAGCGCGTCTCAATGTCGCGCAGACCGTGCCATTTTTCGGGCAGCGGCCGTAGGGATTTCGCAAGCATTATATAATCATCGACGAGCACGGTGATCTCACCCGTCTTCGTCCTGAACACGATGCCGCGCACGCCTATGAAATCGCCGACATCAAAATGCTGGAAGGAATCGAACTTATCACCCAACGTGTCCTGCCGAAGATAAACCTGCATGCGATCGGTCTCGTCCATCAATGTTGCGAAGAGCGTCTTACCATGCCCGCGTATCGTCATGATGCGGCCGCATGTGCTGACCCTTGCTTCAGTCCGGCTCAACGTGTCGAAATCGCTCCTTATCTGACAAAATGTATGCGTGCGGTCGTATCTGTAGGGGTATGGATCAATGTCTGACTCCTTCAATTTCTCAAGTTTCCTCTGGCGTTCTTCCACAGCAGTATGATACACTAAATCGCAGCAAAGTCAAGCATCACCCCGCAATCTAAATCCGAAGCACGAAATCCGAATATCGAAACCAAGACCGAAGAATCTCCTTACCCACCCGTCATTCCCCGGCTCGACCGGGGAATCCATACCGTATTGACTCACAGTTCCCTATCGATACAATTGTGCGTGACCAACGCGGCGATCCGCAGAAAGATACTCGAACTGCTCTACGAGAACCGGGTCGAGCATCCGTACAACCGCATGACACCCGGGGAATTCAAGGAAGCAATGACCATCGGGTTGAAGGAACTGCACTTCAACATCATCTACCTCGAAGAAAAGGGGTATGTCGAACTGCAAAAACCTCTGGAAGGCACCATTTTCGTAACGGCGCGCATCACGGCAAAAGGGGTCGACATCGTTGAGAACGAATACGATCTTAATGTGTTCTTTCCAGAGGGGTCATCGGCCGTACCTTCGTCCTTGGATCTTCGCGCGAGGTTCGACAACCTGCTGGATGCTGCGAAAACGTTGACCGGACTCAGCGCCGAACCAAAAGAACTGCTCATCGAGGAACTGATCCGGATCCGTGACGAACTGGCAAGCCGTGAACCGGGTTATTCGGTAATCAAGGAGAATGCCGACCGCGTGCGCCAGCGCAGCTCCGAGGTCTGGCAAAAATTGTCCGAGATACTCAATGACCCGGCGATCGCCAGAGCTCTTGGTAACGCCGCCAGAAAAGAGCTCGGAATGTGAAAACCCTTGCCTGGAGGCTCGATCCGCCCTCACTGGTCATCGAGTCGGCGCAGGTCTGCTTCGCTGAACCCAAAATAGTGGCCTATCTCGTGGATGAGCACCCGACGCACCCAGTCCTTTATTTCATCCTCGGTATGGCTCACTCGCTCGATGTTCCGTTTGAATAACGTGATCCGGTCAGGTAGTACATTGCCATACCAGACACCACGGTGCCTGAACGGCACGCCCTGGTACAACCCCAATAAGGACTCCTGTCCAACGGGTTCTTCTTCAACCACCACTTCAATATTGTGCATTTTCTTGCGGAAAATAGCGGGCAATCCATCAAGCGCTTCACGCACTAGTTCAATGAATTTCTCGCGTTCCATAAGGGGACAGGCTACTTTTTCTTCGGCCTTCCTCTAGGCCTTGTGGTCATTTCCAGACCATACAACTGGCAAATCTCTGCCTGCCAAATTGAATCGCCGTAGGGTGCTTGACGGCTCACACTCATCCTTACCGCCTCAACATCGCTGTCTGGAATAGGTGTATCGACTAATCGATTCCAATCATTAGGTAATTCTAATGGCAGTTCGTCGAGAAGCATGCAGGACTTGCCTTCCATTCTAAATCGGTGGGACGACCATTGCCATTCCTTTGCCGAACCTATCAAACCTGCCCGCACAGGATTCGCTTCTACATACCTGAGCAGGTTCAATAAATGACCATCTTGCTTCACGATAAAACTCTTGAACCGTCCCTGCCAAACGTGACCACTTGTGCCATAGTGTCCATGATAACGTCGCACATGGCTCGTCATGAGCCATTGCATCCAGATGCTCAAGTCTACACCCCTATCAGGCATCACGATCAGATGGAAATGATTCGGCATCAGACAATATCCGTAAACCGATATCGGAACACGGACTTTTGCGTCCTCCATCAAGGACAGAAAGGCCTCATAATCCCCGTCCTTACGAAATACCACGCGCTTTCCATTCCCACGATTCAACACATGGTAAATAAAACCATCTGCCAAACCTCTGGCAATGCGCGGCATCCTTCTTTTGCCTTCAGGAAAAGTAGCCTGTCCCCTTTATGGTCTGGGCGATATTGATCGCGGTCTTCTTCTTGCCGATGCGTTTGAGATTCGTGCGCATCTGTTCCATCTTTGCGGGATCGGCCAGCAAAGCAGCCATGACCTGGCGCGCGTTTTCCTTGGTGATCTTTAGGGCAGCACCGTGGTGAACAAAGAATTCTTCATTCTTGTCCTCGAGCCCGACGATCGAATTGGCAAAGAGCAATGCCGGTGCAGCCTGGGCTGCTTCGGTGCTCGTGATACCGCCGGCTTTGGTGATCAGAATGGCGGTCGTGCCGATCAATTCATGGATCCGCTCGACCATCCCCAAAACCTTCAGGTTTGCCCGGCCCTTGAGGCGGCTGATTTTGTCAGCTGCTTCCTTGTTCTCGCCACACAACACGAGGAAATCATAGTCGAAATCGATCAGTTCACGGGTAACCTCAAACCACTCCCCGCCAAAAACCCGGCTGCCCATGATTGTCGCCGAGATCCTTTTTTCAGAAAGACCGAACCTCTTGCGGGCCGCTTCCTTATCGACCCCAGCCTCCAGCTCAAGCCCGATCGGAATGCCGAAAGGATACACCTGCTCCCTTTCTGCGCCAAATGACACCACCTGCTCCACAAGACTCTCGTGCGGAATGAAATAGTGGTCGATCTCCTTATTCACCCAGTGGGGATGAACATAATAGTCGGTGACCACGATGCCGATCTTGTAGCCAAAATCCCGCTTGAACAGCGCCGCGAAATAACCCGGGGAAAAATGAGTGCAGAGTACGTAGTCGGGCCGGTACTCTGCCAGCAGAACGGGCAATCGGTCAGCCAGCAACTTATGATACCTGTACAAAAACGGAGAGGACCCGGTCTGCACGCCCACGCCGCCATAGAATAACTTGATCAGCCCGAGTGCTTTTCTCTGGGCGAAGTCATAGATCCTCGTGTAGACCTGACCGTACAGGGGATAAACCCAGTCAAAACAATTCTCGAAGCGCGTTTCTGCGGCCGGCGCTATTTTTTCAATCGCCTGCATGATCGCCTTCGCCGCTTTCATGTGACCGGCACCGATGGGAACCGCCAGCACTAATATCTTCATGCCATCCCGATTATACTCATACTCCTTGACTTGGCAAGTACCGTATTTATACTATCATGGAGGTAATCATGAGGCAACGGGCAATTTTGCTATTATTGCTTTCCATGTTTTTCATCACAGTGTTCAACTGCGCGACCGAGGAAGAACCCCTCATCTGCCATCTGTACGGATACGTAGTGCGGAATGACAACCAGACCGGCATCAATAACCTCGTCCTGAAAATATACGACATCAATCCTTACGACCTCAACATAGGTCGCTTGCGCGAAACGACCACCAGAGTGCAGGATTCGATCGACGGTTTCTTCGAAATGGACAGCGTGTACTACGGCACGACCAAGAGACAGGGCAACCTCGTCACGATCGGCATTGACAGCACGCAGAACCCCGGGTATCCAAGCCAGTACTACACACCCTTTATCGATGGTGAAATCGACACGGTGATCATCAGTATTGTTGTCAGCGATTAATGGAAGAAGCGCCCAATCGCAGATTCAAATGGTTGAGCCGTAATGTTCTCTGTCTCGGTCTGGTCAGTCTCTTCACCGACCTCTCGACCGAGATGGCATACCCGATCATTCCTGTCTTTCTCAACGAAGTACTCAAGGTACAGCCGCTGTTCATCGGCTTGGTCGAAGCGATCGCCGAATCGACCGCGAGCATTCTCAAAACCTTCTCCGGCTACATTTCAGACCGGCTCAAGAAACGAAAGCTCTTCATTCTGTTCGGTTATGGCCTGTCCGCCCTATCCAAACCTTTGCTCGCCTTTGCCACCCAGGGCTGGCATGTGCTCGTGGTCAGGTTCTCGGACCGCGTGGGCAAGGGCATCAGAACCGCCCCGCGTGATGCCCTGATCGCCGACTCGGCAAAGGACACGCATTTCGGCCGGACGTACGGCTTCCACCGCGCGCTCGACACGCTCGGCGCAATACTCGGTCCGCTTGCCGCTTTTATCATTCTCGCCCTATCGAGTAACAACTACCGGCTGCTCTTCGGACTCGCCATCGTACCCGGACTGATCGCAATCGCGATCATCCTATTCGGCATCCGCGAGATCATTCCGGAAGCGAAGCGCTTGTTCACGTTCTCGTTCCAGCAAATCGACAAACGCCTCAGGATCTTTATGATCATCATGGTCGTTTTCACCCTCGGGAATTCGTCAGACGCCTTCCTGATCCTGAGGGCGAGGAACATCGGCGTCCCGGCAACCATGATACCCCTGCTCTGGCTCGCTTTCAACGTTTCATATTTCCTGTGGGCATACCCGGCCGGACTCCTTTCGGACCGGATCGGCCGGCGCAGGACGATATACATCGGGTTCATGGTCTTCTCACTGTGCTACGCCGCCTTCTCCTTCAATCATGACCCGGTACTCATATGGTTCATTTTCATAATATACGGTTTTTACTATGGATTGACCGAAGGTAACATGCGTGCTTATGTCGCGGACCTGACAACGTCCGAAGTGCGGGCAACGGTCTTCGGCATATACCATACCGTGGTCGGCGTAACGCTATTGCCGGCAAACCTTCTGATGGGCTTCCTCTGGCAGAAATTCGGCTTCCAGACCGCACTCCTGCTCGGCGCGGCGCTGTCTCTAATCTCGGGTATCGCCCTCATCGCATCGGGCCGGCAGCTGTCGAGGGAGGTATAGCCGTTCTCAATCCGAAGATCGATCAATGAAGAAACGAACCGAATGGGCCGGTGTTGACAACACATTTACAAGGAGGTTCTCCATGAAGAAAATACTCATGTTGTGCCTCTTGCTGGCAATCGCTTCCTATGCCAGCCAGAGAGTAGTCGTCGTTGAGGAATTCACGGCCACAACGTGACCCTACTGTCCAGGTACGGCAAGAGGTCTTGCCGAACTATATTCCCGGACGTACGATTCTGTTGCGGTCATCTCGTACCACATATGGACGAGCGATCCTTTCTATACCATCGAAGGAAACAACCGTAAGATCTACTATGGTGCAACAGGCACACCCACAACCTGGTTTGACGGAGCAATTTCCGAGGTGGGAGGGCTGACCTATGGCACCATGTACCCGTTCTTCAGGCACCACGCGACCACTCGGCTTGCCGTGGATAGCCCCCTGGAGATAACGCTCGAGTGCGCATACGACTCGACAACGAATCAAGGGACGGTCCAGGCCATCTTGGACAACACCACGACCGCATCCGTGAGCGGCAACCTGCACTTCGTCGTCGTCGAGGATAACATACCATACGTCTGGGGTGCCGGCCAGATGACTGAACTCGACCAGGTAATGCGCGATATGCTGCCGGATGATACAGGCGAGCCGGTCACCGTGCCCGCATCGGATACGATCATACGTTCGAGGGATTTCACGATCGAGGCATCGTGGAACGAAGTGAACTGCAAAATCATCGTGTTCCTGCAAGCGTCCAACCGCCAGATATACCAGGGCGCGGAGATACGTATCACCCCGGAACCGGCGATGGTGTATTACGGTATGACGCTTATCGAGACCGCGGGCAACGGCAATGGTTATGCGGAGCCGGGCGAAACGATCGAGATCGCGGCGCTTGCCAAAAACATGGCGGGCGGTTATTATGGCGATCCTGTAACCGTGGAGTGCACCGATCCGTACATCGCCAACTTATCGTTAGTTGCGCGCGCGTTCAGCATCGGACCGGGGAATGTCGACACGGTCGCGAGCTGGACGTTCGACATTGCTGCCGGGTGTCCTGATCCGCATCTCACGGAGTTCGATCTCATCTTCGCCGGTGCGGGCAGCGCGACGATCCCATTCCTCATATCCACGCACTCCGGTTTCAGCGACGACATGGAATCGGGAGAAGGCGGATGGACACACTGGGGAACCTACGATAACTGGCATCTGACGGAGCACAAGAGCCACTCGCCGACCCACTCCTGGTACTGCGGGCTCGAGAATGTCTGGTACTACAACAACCAAAACGATATCTCTCTGGTCTCTCCCTATTTCATCGTATCGCCGGACAGCGCGCTGTCCTTCTACCACCAATACAACCTTGAGCTTAACTGGGATTACACCTACGTCGAGATCGACAACGGATCAGGATGGTGGCAGACACTCGATGAGTACACCGGCGTACAAGCCGCCTGGACCATGACATCGTATTCGCTTTCTCAATACAGCGGGCTGACCGCGCGCCTGCGCTTCAGGTTGATCAGCGACTACAGCGTGAATGCCGAAGGCTGGTATATCGATGATGTGCTCGTGCCGATGCTCGGCGCGCAGGAATTGATCACACCACAGGACCTGAAAACCATCTCCCTGCAGGTAGCGCCGAATCCATTCCACTACAGCACGGATATACGATACTCGATACAAAATCCGACAATAAGCGTCCATGACGCTAGTGGACGTCTGGTGAGATCCTTTCATCCAGAATCAAGCATCGAGAATCCAGAATCGTTTCTAGTGTGGCACGGCGACGACAACGCCGGCAGGAAATTGCCGGGTGGTGTCTATTTCGTGACGCTGGAAAACGCTGATCAGAAACTCGTCGAAAAGGTAATATTCCTCAAGTAATATCTGCATCAACTCACAGGGCAGCGTGGTTCATCACGCTGCCCTTCGTTTTCCTGCCGTATCCGTTGACACGCTTCGGCACATAGATATAATAGAATTATGACCAACCATAAGAAAAAAGGGATCCTGGCAACGGTCAAGTGCGCGGGCTGAGCGTCCAAGCTCTCGGCTGCGCAGTTGGCGCAGGCACTTGCTTGTTTACCGCCTATCGAAGATCCTGATCTGCTGGTCGGCACGAATGCAGCAGACGATGCAGGCGTTTATCGCTTGAATGACGAGCTCGCGCTCGTGAAGACGATCGACATTCTTGCGCCGGTCGTCGATGACGCCTACACCTTTGGCATGATCGCTGCCGCCAATTGCATATCTGACATATATGCCATGGCCGGCGAGCCAAAACTGGCGCTCAACATCGTCGGCTACCCGGAATCCGGCGACCCGGCGACCCTCGGCGAACTGCTCAAGGGCGGGCATGACAAGGCGAAAGAAGCCGGCGTCACGATCATCGGCGGCCACACGTTCGCATCGGCCCAGATCATGTATGGCCTCTCGGTTCTGGGCTACATCCACCCCAAAAAGATCATCACCAATGCCGGTGCAAGACCAGACGATATTGTCATTTTGACCAAACCGGTCGGCGTGGGCACGATCATCCAGGCAGTGCTGCTGGAAAAAAATGAGGGTATCGACATTGGACCATCGGTCGATGCCATGACTACACTGAATCGAGAGGCATCAATTGCAATGCGCGCTGCCAATGCACATGGAGCGACCGATGTGACCGGCTATGGTTTGATGGGGCATCTCGTGGAAATGGCCGAGGCAAGCAAGGTCGGCATGGAAATTCAGCTCGAAAAGATACCCGTGCATAAGGGCGCGCTGGATATCCTGGACCAGGGCATAGTGGAACCGGGCATCACCATGAACATCAATTCGTTCGGCGCCAGGGTCGGCAAGAACGACATTCACTCGAACATCGCAAAGTTGATCTTTGGCTCGGAAACGTCAGGCGGTTTGATCGTCGCCCTGCCCGCAGAACGTCTCGATGTTTTCACCAAGAACTACAAGAAATTCTATTCGGTCATCGGCCGCGTGACTAAAGAAAACAGCGGACGGGTAATACTCAGACCCTGATAACACTCTCTCATCCCGATACTTGAATCCGACATCCGAAGCACGAAACTGCAAATAACAAATCCCAAATATCAGATAAATTCCAGATGCCAATAACTGGATTCACGAAATAAAGGTAGTTGCGTCATTTATGGCGCGTATTTTTTAGAAGATCCCGGAACACATGCACGATGAATCGTGCGACTACTTCGTGACAGATGATTTACGATTGACGAATCACGATTACGTACTTCGGATTTGGTGCTTGGAATTTGTGATTCAACTGGTGCAGTGAATAGACTGTTGACACGCGGCCGGAATTGAGTATATTCAGCAAGATGAAGTTCTACATTCTTTACCAGAATGGAGGGAAGAAATGACATATTCCCCTGAGCAACCCGGTCGGGTGCGAACAGAGAACTACCTCCATTCTACCCCCTTCAAGACCATAGACAATTACCAGGCAGACCCAGAAACGACACCATATCCGGCAGGAATTACCGGCTACTTCGTTGGAGACGGAAGATGAGACTCCGACATTCCTGGCTCGGTCGAGCCTCATCAATCAAGCCCGGCGACAATCACAGTTTTGTAGGTTCAAACCAATCGGTCTATACGGGCTGTAACCGGATCGTGCTCGGTGTCGGTAGGAATTCAAACAAAAGGAGACCTGTCAATGGCTAATAAATGGGACGCAATAGTCGGCACGCCTGAATACAACGAGAACCTCGCGCGGATAAGAAAAATCGCCGGACAGCAAGGCCACTTGTTGAATCCTGACGAAGAGCGAATCCGCAAGGTCGTCGGCCTGATGACCATGAACAATAACGAATTCGGCAAGTACTACTGCCCGTGCAAGCAGAACCACCCCCTCGACCCGGCAAAGGATGTGTTGTGTCCCTGCCCGGGAATGGAAGAAGAGATAGCGAAAGACGGACATTGCTTCTGTAAACTCTTCTATCAGAAGAAATGAGAGGAGATAACATGAACAGTCATGAGCAAATGTGGAAGGAACTGGGTTTGGATGTGGAGCTGCACAAGGAACTGTTGAAAGCTATCGACAAGACCTTCAAACAGACGGTCGGCGCTCAGAAAAACCGGCCGGCCTCCATGGAGTACTTTGACCACGTACTCCACGAATCCCACGGCGGCCGGGTCGCTGAATTGATCGAAGCAAGGAACAAAGGCGGCAAGTTCATCGGCACGTTCTGCATCTACGTGCCGGACGAGATCGCCATGGCCGCGGATGCGATCCCCGTCGCATTGTGCGGCGGCACGCAATTCTCCATACCGTACGGCGAGAGAATGTTCCCGCGGGCCATTTGTCCGCTCATCAAATCAACCTTCGGACTCGCCCTCTCCAAGACCTGCCCGTACGGGCCGATCAAAGACCTGGGCGTCGGCGAGACGACGTGTGACGCGAAGAAGAAGGCGTGGGACGTCGTCAACTTCCACGTCATGGAAGTCCCTCAGAAGAAGAGCAAACTCGACTTCGACCTTTGGTACCAGGCGGTCGTCGATTTCAAGAACCGGGTCGAAGAATTGACCGGCCGCAAAGTCGAGGCAAAACGACTGAGCGAAACGATCAAAATAATGAATGAGAAAAGACGCGCGCTTCAACGCCTCAACGAATTCCGCAAGCACGACCCCCCGCCGATCAGCGGGCTCGACGCGCTGGTCGTGATGCAGGCAGCGCTCAACGACGATCCCGTTCGCTTCACCGAACATCTCAACAAACTCAACGATGAGCTCGAAGATCGCGTGAAGAAAGGCATCTCCCCGTTCAAAAAAGGCACAAAGAGAGTCATGATATCCGGTTGCCCATCGGTCATGGGTAACTGGAAACTGCATTCTTTGATAGAAAAATCCGGCGCCGCGGTTGTTATCGACGAAACATGCACGGGTACGCGTTATTTCGAGAATCTCGTCGAAGACGGCTCCTGCGATCTCAACGGGCAGATCAAGGCCCTCGCCGACCGCTACATGAAGATCGATTGTGCCTGCTTCTCGCCGAACAACGAACGCATGGAATCCATTGAGAAAATCGTTGACGCATACCGAGTGGACGGCGTCGTGCAATACATCCTCCAATACTGTCATGGTTACAACGTTGAAGCGATCCGTGTTGCCGGTATTCTCAAGAAAAGGAATATTCCGAACATCAAGATCGAAACTGATTATTCAGAAGAAGACATGGGGCAATTACGCACGCGGATCGACGCCTTCCTTGAGCAACTTAGATAAGGAGGAATTATCAGAACGGTTGGTGTTGATATCGGTTCGCGCACGATAAAAAGTGCGACGATGGAAGAGGGGATCATCAAACGGTACACAATTCTCGATACCGGCGTCGAGCCGCTGAGAAACATACAGCGGCTGCTCAATGACCAGGAATATGATCGCCTTACGGCCACCGGTTATGGCCGCTATCTTGCGCAGACCCATCTTAATTGCCCGGTCATAACCGAGATCAAGGCGTACGCGGCCGGTGCTGATTTCCTGTTCCCGGGTTGCCGCACGGTCCTTGATATCGGCGGCCAGGACAGCAAGATCATCCGTGTTAACAACGGAAAGGTTGAAGACTTTGAGATGAACGACAAATGCGCCGCCGGCACCGGACGATTTCTTGAGGTCATGGCAACCACCCTTGGCTACACGATCGACGAATTCAGCCAATTAGCCGCGCAATCGGCGGATACCGTTGCCATCAATTCAATGTGCACCGTGTTTGCCGAATCGGAAGTCGTATCCCTGATCGCACGCGGCGAGGACCGCCGCAGCATCGCCCTGGGTCTTCACCAATCAATACTCAACCGCATCCTTGCGCTCATGGGCCGGGTCGGATTTGAAGAGAAGATCGTGTTCGCCGGCGGTGTCGCCAAGAACAGATGCATGATTCATCTCCTGGAAAGGAAATTGGGGAAGCGGATGCTGATCCCGGAAGAACCCCAGATCGTCGGCGCGGTCGGCGCGGCTTTGACAGCTTATCACAGCCAAGATTCGCCAATTACCTTGAACCATCGCGGTGTCCATGTATCCCGGGGACGCGTAAGAAAAGAAAGGAGCGAATAATGACATACAAGAGAGACTTCACAATCAAAGACGTGCAGGACGTCTATGACGGGCCTGGCGGACTGTTATGGGAAGCGGTCATGGGTGAACAGATCCACTCGGGTGGTCCTGAGGCAACTGATGCACTTGCACAGATGGTCGGTTTGAAAAAAGGGATGTCCGTATGCGACATCTGCAGCGCACTCGGCGCACCGGCACGCCACCTCGCATCGAAGTACGGGGTGACAGTGAAAGGTGTTGACGCAACAAAAACCATGCTCCAGAAAGCGCAGGAAAGAACAAAAGCAGCGAAGCTCGAGCACATGATAGAATACTATGAAGACAATGCGATGGACCTGCCGTTCAAGAAAGAGACATTCGACGTTGTCTGGGGGCAGGAAGCCTGGTGCTACGTCACGGATAAGAACCGTCTCATCCAGGAGGCATACCGGGTGTTGAGGCCGGGCGGCAAAATCGCATTCACCGACTGGATAATCACCGGAGAGATCTCGCAGAGCGAACTCGATCCACTGCTCGACACGATGGCATTCCCGTACATGGAATCGTTCGACGGATACCAGGAACTGCTCAAGAAGAACGGTTTCAGATTGCTCAATGCGGTCGATCAGACCGAAGAATACGCCCGCTGCTTCGACGAATACTACAAGAAGGTCCACATCGACCTCAAGCCCACGATCCTGCAGAATTTCGGACAGGATCTCTTTGACTTCGCGTCTAATCTCGTCACCATCTGGCAGAAGGCGGCGCACGCGCACCAGGTCGGAAGAGGACTCTTCATAGGCCAGAAATAGAACTCTGCGCGACCCGCTTGACGGCCGTGCGGCTCAACAAAATAATTCATTTTGCGGTTAGTCTCTAAAGGTTGATCAGGTAC
>JACUUY010000023.1 GCA_014859085.1 Caldifarciminota bacterium | reverse complement strand
CGATCTGCGGCCGGATTTGGGTAATATGTTTGCAGGGCTAAAGCCCTGCCCTACGTCTAAATCGCCAGTGTAGGGCAGACCTTTAGGTCTGCGACCAGATTTGCGCAATGTGGAGGGCACGATTGGGGTTAGCCCTCGAAAATCGAAACTGATCTACCTTTAGCACAGAATTCACTGAACTTGATTATCACTGTTAGCACTGAACGATGACAGACACTGAAACAATGAATAGAGACGGACACTGAATACACAGAATTAGGACAGGCACTGAAGGCACTGAATGACGATAAGACAGACTGATTGACTTCCAGCGGCAGCTGACTGACATACTCAAAGAGACTGGCCGTGACATTTATGAAGATTAAGGAACGGATTCTCAGGACAGAAGGTGAGACGATAACCCTGCGGCCGGCTGAGAGACCGTCTGATATGGACAAGGGTCCGGAGCCGGGCGTATCGTATTGGGAACTGAGGCGCGAAGAGTGGGAACTGCCCCGTCCTGGCAAGGATGCCGTAGTGGATTGAGGGCATTTTTGAAGGGGTCGGTCGCATGCTGCTCTGGTCTTGTGTGTCCGTGTCGGTTGACAACGTGTGGGCCCGAAATATAATAACACGTGGTAGGAGGATTTCATGGCAGAAAGCAAAACGGCAAGTAATAACATCGTTATATCAAAAGAAATCTGGGAATGGGCAAAAACGCACCCAGCATTTGCCGAGTTGATCGAGATACTCGAGGATCTGGAGGATCTCAGGAAGGCGAAATCTGAGCGGGGTAAACCGCTATCAATTTCTGATGTAATAGCGCGATATGAAAGGGTTCATGGCACGAAGTTGAATGTATAATGTTCTACTCAAACCGTCCGCCGTCAAATTCATTCAGAGCCTTCTATCATCTGAGGCTGAGCGCGTGCTGCGTGCTCTAAGAAATTTAGAAAAAGACCCGCGTCCACCCGGTTGTTTGAAGTTGACCACTGAAGAAGGGTACAGAATAAGAATTGGCAGGTATAGAGTTTTGTATGAGATCGGCGATCAGGATAAGACTGTTGTCGTCTATCGTATTAAACATCGCAAAGATGTATATCGCCAGTAAGATGTCCTGCCATAAGACCAAATAGATATAGACGCTCACTTACTGATTTCGGCATTAATCAATTGTCAAATAATTGTAGTTGCCCACCTGCTTCTGAAGAGCATATCTCTTCGGAGATTCATTGGGCTATAAAATGCTTGATAAATCAAGCAACTACAATGGTTTGATATTCGTTTTTTTCTGAAAGGTAAACGTATTTTTGCCGAAATCAGTAGATCGCATCGCGTGCTCCAGCCCCATGGCTCCGAATGCAGAGACGCTGCGAAGGCTCCACCGCGCGCACAGCGTGACGGTACCTTTTGAGAACCTGGATCAAGCAGTATGGCGACAACTGGAAGCTGACGGAACGAAAACCAGGGGCTTGCTGGGAAGTCATTTACCAATTCAATCTCAGACCGCGCCAACTCCACAACTACGCAGAAATGCCACCGGCACAAGACATCGCTCCGGTCATGGCACACGCAGAATCGCATTTGCATCCGCGCAACGCCGGATGGCCGGGTTACGTTGAACGAGATGAAACTAGTCATCAGGAAGAGGCGTAATCGCCGCGATTAGGTGTCATCAAAGCAAAGAGAATACGCCAACGCTTTGAGAATTCACTTTGGCACAAGATCTGAGACCATAGCGATGGCACGGAACAAACGGGCATATTATCCAGCCCATTAAAGATCCGGTTCTCGATGCGTTCCTAGCGTCACTTACTCGAACAGTAGTTGTCACCATTATTCTTCGAGCAAGGGCGGCGCAGCCGCCCGCGTCGAGAAAGTGCCTGACGGCAATGATTACGGAGATAAACCACATAGATTACAACGCTGGGGGATTAGGGAAATGGGACCGGCACCTAACGGAGCGAGTCCCATTTTCACGGAGCGGGTCAAGAAGGCGGCTGACGCCGAATAGTTTTGGGTTTTGATATTAGTGCTTTGAATTTGTCCCGCTTCGCGAGGTCCGTTGACTCTCGTCCTCGCTCTACGGAGCGGGAGGGAATTTCGGATTTAGGATTTTATGAAGAAACGCGCCTAAAGGCGCTGCTCCTAGCGGTAGGAGTAGGGCGTTTACGCCCGTCCTGTGTCACGAGCCTGCGTCCCGTCCCGATGGGGATCTCGAAACCAATAGGGTAGAATCGCCAGTGAGGGGAAGGCTCTAGTCCAGGTGTCTTTTGTCCGATAAATCGGACGACTACGCTTCTTTCGCTGGCCGCCCGGGGCAGGATCGAATGACCCAAGATGAAGTTGATAGTCTGGATTCCCCGGAACGAGGTTCGTCGGCTCCGCCATTGGCGAGGCTTTTGGCGAGGGGGCGTTTCGGCTTGACAGCGGCGAATAATGCAGTACCATTGTTTGAAAAAGAAGGAGGTGGGTATGAGAAAGAAATTTCTGGTGTTGATCGCCGTGTCGATTCCCGCCCTCATCTCCGCCGATTGGTATATCGAGGCGCCCTATGCTGACACTTCGGGCAAGAGTGCTGCGATCGGTGTGAGCGGCGCCGACGATCCGCATATAGTCTATTACGTCGATGGTGATTCTTTCTACCATGCTTATAAGTCCAGCGGCGCGTGGAACGGGCCGTATTCAATAGAACCGGTATACTATTCCACATACTGCCGGGTAATTGATCTTGCCATGATCAGAGATACGGCAAACGCCATTATGAGTATGGAATATACTGCGTCGGGCGATTATGTGTTGTGGGGGAAACATGTCGGCGGCGGGGTGTGGGCTATCGAGCAGATGCCCAATACCATTGTTCCGTCAAATTCAGGGGGCTACCTGAATGTTGCGATCTGTCCGGGAACCGGGAGTGAACTGTTTCATGTGATCTATGTCTACTTCAACTACGGTTCTCCTGTTCTATACTATCGTACATATGATGGCAGCTGGTCGGCAGCCGAGGAAGTTTCGCCGGTTCCAGATGTCTCATCCGGCTGGCAAAATGACATTGCGGTTGACGCCAACGATGATCCCCATATTGCTTTTGTCTATTCTGACGAGGGCATAAAATACCGCAAAAAGACAGGCGGTGTATGGGAGCCGGTAGAGTTGGTTTCCAGCACGACAGATCCGACTTTTGCATCGATAGCGGTTGACGAATCAAACCAGCCCCACGTTGCTTATGACAAAGACGATTTCGGCGCGGTATGCTACCGATACAAAACTGCGAGCGGCTGGCAGCCTGAGGAGATGGTGGGCGCGGGCGGCGGTTGGAACACATACGGTGCTTCTGTCGCTGCTTGTGGCGGCGAAAAATTCATCGCCTATTATGCCGCCGGAGATCTGAAATTTGCGACGCGCACCAATACCGGCTGGATCTCTGAAGAGGTAGATACCGCAGGGGATGTCGGTACATACGCCTCGCTCGTTATTGATGGCGAGGGGTATGCTCATATTGCATATCGTGACGGCACCAATTGGCTTCTCAAGTACGCGAGAAGCACAGAGCCCGTAGTCGGCATAACCGAGGCGAACTGGGGATCGGATGTCAAGTCCTGGGGTTTTACTATTCATGCATACCCCAATCCGTTCCACCAACAGACAAGAATACGATACTCAATTCTAGCCCGCCCCGCTTCGCAAGGCGAGGCCGCTGATGCTGGATACCTGATAAGAAATCTGACATTAATGGTATATGATGCCAGCGGACGTATGGTCAGGTCGTTTGATCTAGTATCAAGCATCGAGAATCAAGAATCTGAAGTCATTTGGGATGGCACGGATCAGTGCGGCCAGCCGGTGAGCAGCGGCGTCTACTTCTTGAGAGGTGTGATGAGTCCGTTGAATGGTGGGCAGACAAGCACCGTCACGAAGAAACTTCTGCTCTTGAGGTGAGTAAACTGGGGCGCGAGGAGGAATAGCGTTTGTCAAAAACGTTGATCAGGCCCTTGACAGGCGGCCGGAAATTGCTTAGCATTCATCAGGGCGGCTAAACTCCGATTCAAGTACTGGTTCTGAGGTTGAAATAAACCAGGGCGTCAGAATCTGCTCCAATGCGAGCAACAATCCAGACCTCTGGAGCGCCGACCTCCTTGAGCTGGCCGCCCTTAAGTAATCACGGAATCTGTTGCGCGCCGATTATTAGGCACCACCAAGCCTGCCATAAGATGTTGGCTTTTATGAGTAGAAAGTGACGGTATTGCATTGGTTATTTTGGAGGTGCGTCGGATTTCACGGATCGTGTTGATTTTTGCTCTTCGCGGCCGAGATTGTCTCGTCATCCAGTGTCATATTCATCCAAACATAACGAAACGGGATTCCTCGCAATGACGTGGACGGGGGATGACACATGGTGTATCCAAAAAGAGGCTAACCTGCCGCAAGTTGTTGCCTTTCGCGCCGCACAATTTAGCCTATTGACGTCCAGCGAACTATTGCGATAATTAGCCCCAATGCGTGACCCTCAGGTTTCTGCTGTCTAGCCTGGGGGCAGCGGAATGGATGTTCGAGGAGCATGAAATGAGAGTCAATCGAAGAAGTCGGACAAAAACACGCGCATGTTTCCGGTACGACACGTACTGCGGCATATATTGCGCGGCGTGCGATACGCTCATCGCCAACGAGAAAGGTACGGTCGCAAAGCTTGCCCGGGCCTGGAAGAGGCGGCCTGAGGAGCTCGTCTGCCATGGGTGCAAAACAGAGTCGATAGCCGTCTTCTGCATCCGGTGCAAGATGCGGCAATGCGTGCTGAAAAAGAACGTCGAATTCTGTTTTGAATGCAAGGACTTCCCCTGTTCCATGCTCCTGGCATTCCGCTATGACCATGCGCCGCACCATTCGACCGTCCTCAAGAACCTGAAAGCGATCGAACAACGAGGCCTTAAGACCTGGCTCAAAGATCAAAAAGCACGATGGAGTTGCCCGCGCTGCGGCACTAAATTTTCGTGGTATAACAGGACCTGCAAGGAATGCGGCGGCGAGTTGTTTGACTGCGTGAAAGAGGAGAAAGAACTCGACAAGATCCGCACCGAGCGTCTGGTGATCTCTCCGGTAATGAAGAAAGACCTGAAGTTACTGCTGCGGATCTGGAACGATCCGGAGATCATGGAGTATGCCGGTTTTGCCCGGGATTGGGAATACCGGCAGGCAGAAGAATGGCACGAACGCTATCAGAGGCGGCTGAAGGAGCACGGCAATACGGAAACCCAGTTCGTTATCCGGCTCAAGAACGGCCGGTCGATCGGCGAATCCGGTCTGG
Organism: Caldifarciminota bacterium; assembly: GCA_014859085.1. GTDB lineage: Bacteria > Hydrothermota > Tepidihabitantia > SM23-42 > SM23-42 > SM23-42. Next base: position 20,026 of record JACUUY010000023.1, on the reverse strand, counting down.
GACGGTTGGAGCCCAGCTGGTCATGCACCGGCTATCGAGCGCCCAAGAACCTCCTGGCGCTGATGACCGACATCAAACTGCTCAAGCGGCACTGGAACAAGGGGTATGCCACCGAGGCGATGAAGGCGCTCGCCGGATATGTCTTCGCCGAGACCGCAGCCGATTTGCTCCTCGTGCCGCCACATCGCGACAATCCCGCTGCGATCCGGGTCTATGAAGAAGCCGGTTTCAAAAGAACCAATGGCGTGTGCTTCAGGCACCATATGGTCTATGAGATGACCGCCGAGGAATTCCGCAGGATCGGCCGGAGAAGAAAGAAGTGCAGGGGGTCTAATGCCGGCTGAGATCGAGAAAGAAATATTCGACCGCCTGGCCGAAAAAGGATATGTGGTACGCATGCTCAGCGCGGAAAGGCTGGGTGAATTGAAGGACGAGATCGAGGGGCGTCATGACCAGGGGCTTTTCGACGAGGAATTCTACTCGGAGCGCCTGACAAGTTTCGTTATCGAGCCGCCGGCAGACCTTGCCCGAGCCAGGTCGGTGGTCGTGATCGCGGCGCCCCAGCCGCACTTCAACATATACTTTGACTGGCACGGAAAGCGTCGCCGGTATTACATACCCTCAACATATCTGTATTATCCGAACCGGGAGGCAGAAGGCATTTTGACACCGTTCCTCAATTCACAAGGTTATCACCTTGCCCGAAGTTCCGTGCCCTTGAAGTTGCTGGCGGTGAGGAGCGGATTGGGCAGGTACGGCAAGAATAACGTCTGCTACATTGAAGGTCTGGGCAGCTTCAACCGGCTCATGGCATTTTATACGGACGTGCCCTGCTCACATGACGACTGGCAAGAGTCCCGGATCATGGAAGAATGCCAGAAGTGCATGGCCTGCATCAGGGGTTGCCCGACCGGCGCCATTTCCAGCGATCGATTTCTGCTGCATGCCGAGCGGTGCTTGACATACTGGAACGAACGGAGGGGTGAGTTCCCCGGATGGATCGATCCTGCGTGGCATCATGCGCTGGTCGGTTGCCTTTACTGCCAGAATGCCTGCCCCAAGAACAAAGATCTGATCAACCGGTATGTGGACAAGTGCTCCTTCTCAGAAGAGGAAACCGACCTCCTGCTGAAGGCGACGCCGTTTGACCAGTTGCCTGAGGCAACAGCGGGAAAATTGACCGGGATCGACTGGACCGAGGATCTCGATATTCTTGCCCGCAATCTGAACGTGCTTCTCAAACAAAGCTCATGAGCAATGAAATCATTTACGGCCGACTATCCCAACCTGTGGTTAATCGTTGCCTTTTGCGTCCAGAAGTGACGATATTGCATTGGTTATTTCGTGCATACGCAGGAGCTGGTAAGTCGTGTTGACTTCTGCTTGCGTGGAACTACAATTTTGGCGTACCGCATTCACTCGAACAGAAAGCAGTAGTACTCTTCGAGCTTGTCGAGAAGGCACTGTTAGTCTGGATTCCCCGGTTAAACCGGGGAATGACATGTGCCCTGTTCGTCATCGTCCGGCTTGCCTGTCCACCTGCAGTGGGACCGGACGATCCAGGCGAGCATTGAAAGGTTAGGAAAAGGGGACAGGCAGATAAGTGTTTGTCTCGCCGTATCGGCATAGCATCAAGGGCTTGACATTTTATCGGATTCGTATATATTTCACATTGTAAGCATTAATGCTAACAAAATGAAATGGATTGATTTTGGCGAAAAACTGTTAAGGCTGAACCTGCCGGTCTTTACACTGCGCGAGGCGCTCAGGCTCTCGGGCTTTGAATATGACACGGGGAGAATGCAGATCTCGCGGTGGGTGAGGATGCGCTATCTCGCCCGGTTGAAGAATGGTCTTTATGCCTTGAAGGGACCCCTGGACCGCGGCGAGATCTCCGAGTATTATATTGCGAACCGGCTGTACTCCCCATCATATGTTTCGCTCGAATCCGCGCTCAACTTCTATAACCTCATCCCAGAGGTCGCATTCGCGGTGACCTCGATCTCATCGAAGCCGACCAGAAGGTTCATGGTTGAACAAACATCCTATATTCATCGAAGCGTTCAGCCGAGATTTTTCACGGGCTATGTTATTGAAAAACAGAGGGGTCACAGTGTTCGGATAGCGGAAAAAGAGAAGGCAGTGGTCGATTATCTTTACTTCACCATTGTCGATAAGACTAACCCGCTGGAACGTCTGTCGCTTAAGGGACTGAATCGAAAGAAGGCGCGCGATTATGCGGCGCTGGTTAAAGAGGCGAAGCTTATGTCACTGATCCAGTCGCTATGCTGACAAGGGAAGAACTGTTCAAGCAAGCCGAGGCAAGAGGCGTGCCGGCCGCAAGAGCGCGGGGGATCGTGCGGGAGTATGTCCACTATCTAATTCTCCATGGCATCAACAGTTATACAGACAGGTTGATTTTTACGGGAGGCACGGCTTTGAGGTTGATCCACAATTTCGGGCGGTTGTCTTTCGACCTCGATTTTGATGCGAGCGGCATGACCAAGGATGAATTCGCAGAAATTCTGAGGCGCGTCCGCACTGACATGGTGAAATTGGGTTTTGATGTCAAATCGGGTCCTCTGAAGCACAGGCAGAATATCCTGACTGCAGAGATCAGGTTGCCCGATGCCTTCAGACTCTACGGGATCGACACGGCGCAGGAACAACTGATGGTGAAGATCGAAGTGTTGAATGTGCCCGAGTACCGCTTAAAGTCAAATTTCCAATTGGTCAGAAATTTCGACGGGCAGACAATTCTGGTCAATGTCTTGGCTCTGGCATGTCTGGCGGCCGAGAAGATCGCGGCATTCTTTGAGCGTGCGCGGGAGCGCGACTACTACGACGTTCTTTTCTTGACGCTGAACAAAGCGCCGGTCGACCTGGATATGCTGAACAGGATAGTTGGTAAAGGTACCTTCACAGATCATTCGGACCTGCTGGTGAGGGTGAAGAGCAAGTTTGAGCGCGCCAACATGGACCAGATCAGCAAGAAGCTTGAACCCTTTCTAATCATCCCCGGGCATCTGAACGTGCTCAAAAATGGCGCGCGCCTTTTGTCAGAACTCATCTGATAAGAAACCATTATGGTCGCGGCGGCACACAGGAGCCAATAAACGTGTACTGCCGTTCCTTTCTGGCATGGCCAAGAAGCCATTGCTGCGCAGGGGCGTGGAGAACAGTAAATAGGGCGTATCTCGTTATCTGCAGTTGTTTGCTTTATCAAACCACGCCCGATAAATCTCCGAAGAGCTTTGCTCTCCGTGAGCACGCGGGCGACTTCATTTTGACAATATGCAGTCATTATTTCATTCACCGCTAGCGTTTAGGCCGGATCTGCTGGTAGAGCCAGGCCAGGGTCGGGATGTTGCAGAAATCCCAGAATTCGCGCATTGTCTTGGCATTCCAGCCAGGTGAGAAATATTGGTCTTTGACCAGCGCATCTAGGGGTTGAAAGCGCATGGCATAAGGATGCGCACCAAGACTCATGATCAATCGCGCCCTTTCATTAGCATCAGCTGGCGTATCATCAAAACCACAAAGACAATAAATAATGATTTTTTCCTGAGGTTTTATTCCGTACTCCCTGAGGAGATCTATAGTGTGCTTGAGCTGTGCTTCGTGTCTTAGGCTGTCAAACGTAAAGCGCCAGACCGGTATTTTCAATTTTTTTGAAAGGAGTTCGACTTGCCACGATTTCACCAACCGTGCATCCAGACCATGCAAGAAATCAACCATTGAGAGGCAGGAAAACTTCTCACAGACACTTTCAATATGCTCTCTTGAACAGGCTAAAATATTAGCATCGAGAACATATGAAGCCGGCACAAAGCCTGCCAATTCTCTGAGCTCTCCTTCGATAGCCGGCACTGAGCAAAATTCGCAATTCCGTATGCACCCGCGTGAAGTATAGGTGGAAAGGTATCGGCCCGGTTCTGAATCGAAGCGGTTATCAAGCCCGATGACCGGTTTGATACCGGTCTGCTCAAAGACATAGTCAGGCATTATCGAGGCTGCCGGGCCGCCGATCTCAACCTTTGAACATGGTAGTGCCCTGAGTGCCTCCTCCACCAAAGTTGGCAGGTCCCACGTATAAAGAGCGCTCAAGAAGACTGCATCGTAGCCATTCGCCGACTCCTTTGGGTTATGTGCGATCGCTCCTTTATTCGGTATTTTCTTGACTGTGTGGCCTCTGCGTTTGAGCCAGGCAGTGATCTTTGCCGTTGCGAGGTTATAATCTTCGCTGCAGTTAATGACCAGTGCCATCACTTTGTGGCCTCAGATACAGTAACCTTTCCGGCAGCAGGCTGAAGTTTGATCGCGATTGAACCGCCTGCATACTCGTTGAATCTCTTCATGAGAAATTGCCGGCGGGCGTCACTCAATGGTTTGGCCAGAAGAATTGAAATGGTAATTTCACGGCGCTGATCTTGAGTTATTTCAAATTTTCTGATCTCACGGTTTTTCTCGAGTACCGCTGCAAAAAAGCTACGCCGCAAGAATCTGCCGTCGCGCGTGATGAGCAGGTCGCTGATGCGCCCCTGGGTGATCTCCATGAGCGGCAGGGCCCGGCCGCACCGGCATTGTTCGCCCTTGAGGAATCCATGATCGCCGATCTTGAACCTGATGAACGGCATCGTATAGTTGTCCAGGTCCGTGATCACGATCGCGCCATCGTCCAGGCACTCAACCAAGTAGGAATCGCTGAAGATATGCAAGCCCTTATGTTCACCGCACTCCTGGGCGATCGACGGGAATTCTGTGGTGCCATAGAGGTTATAGACCTCTCCTTCAAATGTTTCTTCGCAGAACTTCCTCGTCCCGTGAGGCAGGACCTCGCCTGATGATATTATCGTCCGGATCTTAATGTCCGGCACGCGCCACTTTCGGATGAACGTGGCCAAAGCAATGAGCGTTGAGGGATAACTGAAGATCGCTCCTGGTTTATGCGATTTGATCTGTTTGCAGAACCGGCGGATCGTAACTTCGTCGGGTTCGAGCCTATTTCCCGGCGAGGCCGGACAGCATGGCGGCGTGCGCTCCCGGGTTATCTGATTGGCGTCCAGAACCAGGCGGTTGGTAAGGAATGAATAGACCGGATTGGTTTTGTACCTGAGGGGCGTGCAGAAAACCCAGGGATCGCCGATCCGCAATCCGGGCAGGTCAAAGATCCTCAAATGCCGCGCGATCCCGAACGAGAAGAAATCCCGGCTCACTACAAACCGGAACGGAGCGCCGCTCGTGCCTGATGTGCTCCTTGATACCAGACGCTGGCCGCCTCTGACGACAGCATCCTCGCCAGCTTCGGCGAGTTCGCTCTTTGTGAGCACCGGTAGTAGTTTTATATCATCTGGACTTCTCACAGCATTAATGTCAAAATCTGCAAAACGCTTCTTGTAGAAAGGAATATTTGTTGCCGCATGGGTGATAAGTCTTCTCAATTTTGCCAGCTGTAACCGCGTCAAGGCGTCCCCGCTCAGCCACTGGTTTCTATCGAGTTCCTTGTAGTAACTGTAGAAGCGATCGCGGCTCAGGGTGCCGGCTAATGCCAGGCCGATCTCTCTTAGATCCATGGGTCTACTCTCTCAACGACCGGGCAAGTCAGCGGCTTTGATAAAGACCGCAGTCTGTTCTTCATGATCTAAGTTTGCTTGAATGATGCGAGGGTGCTTCTGATTAACACACCCAAGTTTTTTGGCGCCGAAATGTTGTCGAGCAATTTTCGGCCGACATAAACCGGGTCCCGGCTGAGTTTCTTGATATTGCAGGCTTCGGCAAGATCAAAGATCTTCTTGAATTCCGGATAAAGGTTTGCATGATCAATGAGATTCTTTCTTGCGCCGAGACGAGTGCCTGGATAAGGTTTGAACAGAGCAACGCTCATGGTGGGCCGGCACCGGCGCCCGATCCTTTTCATGAATCGGAATGTCCGGTCCAGGGTTGCTTTGCTCTCTCCGGGCAGTCCGATGATGAAGTCAACATGCAATCGGATCCCGGCATGCATCATTAACTCCAATACCTTCTCGTGCTCGCGGACCCGTACGCCCCGGCCGACATTATCGAGCAGGCCCTGATCGCCCGATTCAAATCCGACGCAGATCTGTCTGCAGCCGGCCTTGCGCATCAGCCGCAGGACTGCAGGACTGAAGTGCTGATGGATGTCAGGGCGTGAGCAGCAACGCCAGTTCACTCTGAATTTTCTCTCCAGGATCGCTTCACAGATCGCGGCCACGCGGTCCTGATCCAGCGTGAGATTATCATCCGCGAAATTAATGTCTCTGACTCGATAACACGAGTAGAGATAAGCGATCTCGCTCATTACGTTGCCCACGGAACGAAATCTGACTTTCTTCTTCCAGATGATCGAGGAAGAACAGTACGCGCAGCCATATGGACAGCCGCGCGAGGTGTGAATTTGCCCTAATGCCCGTTTTGGATATTTATCAAGATCAACGAGCAGATCGCGGTTCTCAAATGGAATGTCATCAAGCTCGTCGATCTCCGGCCGCGGGTCAGTGCGGATCACGATCCCATTACTTCTATAAGAGATGCCGCTGATTTGTTCCGGGTTGCGCCTGGCAATCAATGCGTCCAGCAACTCCCTGGTTGTTATTTCACCTTCACCGTGGATCAAGAAATCAAAATATGGGATGCGGACCGTTTCGCGGGGCTTGGCCGTTGGATGGATGCCGCCGACAATGACCTTGACTTCTCGATTCAGGTCTTTTGCCGTCCGGGCGATCGTGGCCGCGGCATCGAGAGCGTCGCTGGGAAACCCTATGCCGATAAAATCCGGTGCGTATTTTCTTATCAGACTGGTCGTATCGTCGATCTTCTGGTCATAAGAGTTCTGGTCCGGAAAGCAGCTGTTGTAGACCGCAACGGCATAGCCATGTTTTCTCAAATACCCGGCGATCGAAAGCAGCCCGATCGGTATCAGATCGACCGGTCTCTGATGGCGCGCGGGTGGAGAGATCAGCAAGACTCTTTTCATGGTTTAGAGAACGCCTTTCCTTCGCGCCAGACAATGGTAATGGTTTTCCAATGCCTCCATCATCTTATCAATGCCGAAGTCGCGTTCGGCCCGTGATTGTCCCAGCATTCCCATCTTTCTCGCTTTCGCCGGATGGTCTAAGAGGTCGATGATGGCCGAGGCGATCGCTTCCGGGTTATCAGGAGGGACCAGAATGCCGGTGCTCCCGTCCTGGACGATCTCTGGTATGCCCCCGACCCTGGACGCCACGACCGGCAACCCGAACGTCATGGCTTCTAATATCGACACCGGAAGGCCCTCAGTGTGTGTGGCAAGAACAAAAATATCAAGCTGGGACAGGATGTGCCGGGGATCGATCGCATAGTCCAACACCACAAAATATTCGGATAATCGGGTCTGACGGATCAAATTGATGATCCGTGCCCGGGTCTTACCTTCACCCATCAAGACGAATCGTGCCTTTGGGAACCTGTTCAAGACACGCGGGGCGGCCAGGACGAGGAGCTCTTGAGCTTTCAATCGGTTGAAAGCGCCGATCATACCGATGCAGGGTCGATCCTTTGCCCGGGTTGAGCGTACACCGACACTTGTATCGCTACGGCTTCTGGATCCGTGCGTGCGACGTCCTGAATTTGACGGGGTCCGCGCCCAACCGGGATCGATCCCATTATGGACCACGACCACTTTCCCGTCCTGAACCCATGGCTTCCTGAGCATTTGGAACCGGCTCTGTTCTGAGACCGAGATGTAGAGATCGATCCAGTGCGCTGTCGCCTGCTCCAGAGCATTATGATAGCCATTCCGGCCCGAGACCTCGGTTCTTACGGCCGTAATGACGACCGGCGTTCTCGCCATGCGCGCCACAAGACTGCCCAGTATGTTGGTGTAGAAGCCATTCATATGTACAATATCTATACGGTTTGATCTCAGGAACCGGTGCAGCCGGACAAAGGCGTATACGATCTCGAGGGCGTTCCACTGGTGTTTGATCGTGAGCAGGATCGCCTCAAAACCTCTCCTTCTGACTTCGGTCAAGAGCGGCCCTCGGTCAAAAAACGCCACAACCGCAACATTGAATCGATACGTGTCCACTTTTTCTAAAAACCTCAGGAGCATGATCTCGGTGCCACCAAGGTCGGTTGCTGCATTGAGGAGAAGCAGATTCAACCGCCGCTTTCTATCTGCTGGTCGGCCCGTCTCATCGGTCTTTGCCCGCCTGCTCAAGAAACTCTTTCCCGAGGTAACCTCCTTTGTAATTTGCCAGGCCAGGGTTCGCTCGTCTTATGTCGAACAGGCCGCCCTGGCAATTGCGACGCTACACTGTTGGCGTGAACCCCCTGCATATCTCGCTGTCTCCCTGGAGTATTATATACTGGAATGCTGGTGTGTCAATTGCAGCCCGGCCCAGCCTGGATCCTGGATACACGATACAGGATTCATGGTGCAGTCAGATGTTGAGGGAGAACCGGAGAAAGACGCGCAGTATCGCTGCACTCGCATGAGGTACAGCGAAACAACAACTGAGATTGTCCCGTTCCGAAGCATTCGGAACGAGGATCCTCGTTTCTGATGAATCAGAAACGGGACTTCGCTCACGCTCGTCCGGCTTGCCTGTCCACCTGCGGTAGGACCGGACGATCCAGGCAATCTACGGCAGAACTTCAGAAGGTGAGAGGGTAAGGCCGGCAGATCGAAGCAGAGGTCATTAGTCTGGATTCCCCGATTCCGCCTGAGGCGGATATCTCGCTACGCTCGACATTTTCAACAAGTGAATCGGGGAATGACGGGGTGAGGCGGGGCGAGCGGGGTTTTGTCCTGTTGACACGTCCCTTATTTTTGACTAATCTCAGCTGTGATTACAGAGGATAATCCATGCTAAAGGGAATTCATTTTCTTCTGACTTACATGTGCAATTCAGAGTGCGAGCATTGCTTTGTGTACAGCAGCCCAAAGGCGAAGGGCACCTTCACTCTCCGCCAGATCAAAGAAATCATTAGCGAAGCGGCGAAAATAGGGACCGTCGAGTGGATACACTTTGAGGGCGGTGAGCCATTCTTGTTCTATCCGCTGATGCTCGAGGGGATCAAGATTGCCCGAAGTATGGGATTCAAAGTGGGCGTTGTGACCAACGCGTATTTCGCGACATCTATGGAGGATGCCGAACTCTGGCTCAGGCCTCTGCTTGAATTAGGGATCTCGGATCTCAGCATAAGCGACGACCTGTTTCACTTTGACGAGGAGCAGGACAATCTTGCCAAAAGGGCCGTGGTGTGCGCGCGGCGTTTGGGCATGCCGGTCGATTCGATTTGCATTGAAAGGCCCACGATCGAAAAGCCGGTTGCGGACAAGCAGGGCAAAGAGGCCCCGGTCATTGGCGGTGGCGTGATGTTCAGGGGAAGAGCGGTCGAGAAACTGATCGAGGACCTGCCCGGCAGGCCCTGGCATGAGTATACCGAATGCCCGCATGAGAACCTTAAAGAACCCGAGCGCGTGCACCTGGACGCCTATGGGTATGTCCATATTTGCCAGGGGTTGTGTATGGGTAATGCCTGGGAAACGCCCCTTTCAGAACTGGCAAAGAAACATGACCCTCTATCGCATCCCATATGCGGACCGCTCATCCGGGGCGGCCCGGCGGCGCTGGCCAAAGATTTCAATATCGCGCGCGACGCGGAATATGTCGACGCCTGCCATTTCTGCCATGTTCTCCGTCTGGCGCTCATCGATCGCTTTCCGCAGTACCTTGCCCCGCGCCAGGTTTACGGATTGGGCTGAGCTGTCAGGAGACAGGCATGCACTCTTACCGGATACGGGATCACTGACGGCAGAGATTCAGAAGGTAAGAAGGTAAGGCCATATTGATATTTCGGATCCCGGATGGCGGCTGCTGCACAGCTTGATGACAGCGATGAACACATAGATAACGCAGACTTGACACGAGTTCTGGATTCCCCGGTTGAACCGTGGAATGACCCTGCATCACATAAAGATGCTGCGGACGTAGGACTGATCACGTGGATCTGGGCGAATTCTACTGTAAATACATGCGTTCCTTGCGTTATAACCGCGCGCCAGAGGTCAAAGAGGTACTTGACAAGGGTTTGGCTGCCTCGTATCATCAAGGGGGTTTCAGTAGTGGACAGTGTGGTTTTGTATCCGGTATTTGATCTTGTTTATTTACTAACAGTTTGCGGCATATCTTGAGCATCTGTAGAATAGTGCGGAGGATCAATGAAGATAATACGCGTGACAATCACCCCCGTCTGTGTCCTCCTGTGTTTCATCTTCCTTTCATGCGGCACGGTTGCTTCGGTGAAGCCGATGGGTGCGGGACACCGGTTGCTGGCCTTCTCGGCAGGCGGTCCGGTGGCTCCGGTGTACGATATCAACATGCCGCTGCCATACGCGGTCTTGCGCTACCGGTTCGGTCTCAACGATGCTACTGATTTCCATGCGGGTCTGCACCCGACAATGGCGCTCTTTCAGGATCTTGGCGTCGATGTCGGGCTGACAAAGCACTTCGTGCGGAACAGCGGAGCGCGGCCGGGTTTCTCGGCCGGTTTGAGTCTTTACGGCTTCTACCACTTCGCCGATGCGTCCAGCGCGCGGTTGTATCCTGACCTGACATTGATTGCGACGTATGATGTATCAAAGCGCTTCCGGGTTTTCTATTTCGGTTTCGAGTCAATGTTCCAATTCACAAAGCCCTTTGTCGTGCCGGTGTTCCTGGCCGGCGGGGAATTTGGTCTTGGCGACCGGCTGGTGCTGGACCTGGAAGCAAGATGGTACGCGCCCACCGAGTCGGGCGATGACCGGGTAGTGGACTACACGATAACACCGTTCGGACAGGGCGCGGTGGGTTTTGTGATAGGCCTGTCATATGCTTTCCAGGGGAGGCAGCAATGAGACGCCCGCGGTCGTTACTGCTATTTGTGCTCTTGCTGCTGTTCTGTGTTCGCATCATGAGCCTCGATGGTTTTCTGTTCGACCCGATAACGGGTGATGAATACCTGAAGCCTGAAGATCTCACGGAGTGGGGTGTCAGATTCATCATTCCCGACTCGCTGATCGAGCCGGTCACGTTGACGTCGATGGGGAATACGATATATGGATTCTTTGTACAGGGTAACCCTGACTCCACGGTCAATAACGCGGTGACGGTCCTTTACTTCGAGGGCAAAGATGTGAATATGAACCGTTACTGGGTGAGGGTAGAGTATCTGTGGGAGATGGGTTTCAACGTATTCATCTTCGACTATCAAGGGTACGGAATGAGCGAGGGCACACCGTCAGGCGAGGCCCTGTTCTCTGATGGCCGGGCAGCACTGGCTTATGTCAAATCCAGGACCGACATCGATACGACGAAGATCGCGTATTATGGGTTTTCGCTGGGAACATTCATCGCCACCTATGTGGCGGCTGAACGGGCGTATCCGGCCGTTCTGATCATCGAATCCGCTCCGGCTTCGGCGACCGCGTTATTGCGTGATTCGGGTCTATTGAACATGACCGGTTCATACGTGGTTGACGCGGATTTTGACAACGAGGCGCGGATCGCAGATGTCGGAAGCCCCTTGTTCATGATGCACGGCCGGGCCGATGGTTTCATCTCTTTCGACCGTCATGCGCCGCTGATATGGGATGCGGCAGTGCAGCCCAAGGAAAATCTCTGGGTGGACGGAGCCGACCATGATGATATCCCGGAGGTACTTGGTGCCGTCTATGGTGAGGTTGTCATTGATTTCATCAGGAGGCATCTACTGGACTGAAGATCCGTGGAAAAGGGCTATTTCTCGACAACATCAAACCTGTCGAGAATCCTGTCCAGGGGCTGAGGTTAGTAGGGCGTAAGGCGGATAAATTCAGGCGGTCTACAGGTACAGCCGCATTATCGGCCGGACCCTGGACCTCTGCGCCGCGACTTTGAAACCGAGCTTATCGAAGGTAGAGACAAGCCCGGTGTAAAGCTCCCATTTGGCATAAGTTGTCTCTGCAGAGAATATGGGATAAGCTTCAATAATTCCCGCACCATTGCGCTCGGCGTACTTGATCGCGGTCCGAATGAGGGTGTGTGTTAGATCTTTGCCGCGCTGAGCCCGCGTAATGAACAAACATACGATAGACCAGACCGGCTGGACATCGATTCTCTTCAAAGTTGGCGAGCGGTCGAGCACCGGGAAATCCTCGCGGGGCGCGATCGAACACCATCCGACCGGGTCCTGTTTATCATAGGCGATAATGCCGGGGATTCTACCGGTAGTTACGATTCTTTTCATGGCTCGTTTGTTTTTATCTCCATAGCACCGATGGAATTCCGAACGTTTCATTCGCCAGTACATGCACCAACAGCCATTTTGTACGCCGGGTTCCGAGAAGAGTCTTACAAAGTCGCCCCAGCGTTCAAGCGTTAATGGTTTATAAACCAGCTTTCGCGAATCGGCGACATTTGTGGTGTTTCGCATGCCCATGCAATGATTGTAGTAAGTAACATTAACCTGTCAAGGACTGAGCACAATATGGGATCCACCCTCGAATTTCGAACTCCCGACGGACTTTGATTACAGCGATTGCCTCGCGGCATTGATTACGGCGATAAAAGCACTGAAATATCGAGTCATCACATACTGGTCAACGTCAGTATCAAAATATTGAACAATTTGTTTTGATAACAGAAATCGTATCAAAGCCAACTTATATAACCCGATCTCTTATCAAAAAATACTTGACTTTTCTTTCAAATTGCCTGGATTCTCGGGACAAACCGAAGAATGACGGTGGTTCGCAGGTACATGTTCTCCATACCCCAGCACTTTCGCGAAAGTGCTGGGTTGGCCGAACAGTAAAATTCGCTTAACAAAACCGACCTGCCTGCTTGGTTGATTTATGAGATCTAAAAGGAGAGGTTGATCCTACACGCGTTACGGTTGTCTCTGATTTCCAGACTTGATCCCATATTCTTTTTTAGGCGGGCGTCCGTTTCTATCTAACCAATCCAAGAGAGATTGAATACTGGCTTTGGCTAAGGCAATGCTGCTATCCGCACAGCCGTAGTATAAATTAAGCGTATCACCATCCGGCAGGATCGTGTAACCGCAGGAAAATGTTACATTCGGAACATCTCCTCCGCGTTCGTAGGATGTTTCCGGTCCAAAGACCCAACTATCACCGCGCAGCAGACATCGTTCTGGTTGTTCGCGGTCAAAAAGGGCAAGACCCGATCGATAGAGGCTTCCGCTTGCAGTTAGCCGTACGCCATGGTAAATCATGAGCCAACCTTTTGACGTTTCGATCAGGGGTGGCGAAAGACCGATTCTATCGGCATCCCACCAGGCACCGCGTCGCGCCTCGAGAATCAGCTGATGCCTGCCCCAGTGATAGAGGTCGGGTGAATAGGAAAGCCAAATGTGGTTCCCATGCGCCGACATCGGCCGGTGGATCATTAACCAATGACCGTCAATTCGTCGCGGGAGGAGCGCCGCGTCTTTATCCGGAGGAAGCATTATGAAACCATATCGTTCGAATTGCTGGAAATTCTCGGTCAAAGCCAACGAAATACCGGGCCCGTCAGTCGAATACGATGTGTAAGCGATCACATATTTGTTTAATTCGGGGACATGCGTAATACGCGGATCTTCGATACCCCAGGTTTCCTCCGGGTAATTTTCAGGGTCAGGCATTAGCGTGGGTTGAGGATCGATCTGCCAGCAATCTATACCATTTTTCGATCGGGCAGCGCAGAGGTGTGAATGCCCGCTTCGATCCTCGACGCGGCACAGCAACAACGTGACACCATCGGGCAATAGCATCGCTCCGGGATTGAAAACGCTGTTGACCGGATACGGCCAGTCCCGGGCAGCGAGAATCGGATTCTTGGGGTGTCGCTGAAAAAGTTCTTTGGTTTGGTTATTTGTCATCGTCTACTCCTGGGTTGGAATTGCGAGAATATTTTCTGCCTGGCGTATTTCAAGGAGGGAGAGCAGAAATGCTAATGTTGACTCGGCGCCCTGGTTTTCATTGACCCGGTCGGAATGCAGACTGTCAAAACAGCCACCAGTGGTTGGATCGTAGATCATGAGACGTCCGTTATTACGACCCAGAAACCATTCAAATGCGCGTTGCGCTTCTTTATACCAGTTGTCCTCGCCTGTGATCCGGTAGGTTTCGAGACAGGCCAAGGCCATGCCGTAGGCTTCTATTGGCTGCTGGTCAAAGTAGGCCCTTTCGCCGCCACGGCGATAGAATCCGTTACTGCCAATGGGTTGGAAATAACCTTTCCCAGATGTTTGAACTTTTGCCAACCATTCAAGGGTTTTAAGAGCCACGTCCTTCATATCGTCTTTCCCCAACCTTTGTCCGCACAAGAGCAGAGCAAGGGGCATCTTAGCATTGGAATAACTCAGAATATCTTCAAACCACGACCAATCCTCTCCACTATTACGCCGGTATAGATCCATCAATCGTTCGGCAAGAATTTCTTCGACATTCTGGGCAACTCTGTCTCCCGAGAATCGTCGCAGATATTCATGGATACCGATGAGGGTAAAAGCCCACGCGCGCGGACTGCTGAATTTCAGTGTCGCCGGCAGGGCGATGCTGAACAAGTGTCCAGCTATATCGCGCAAATTCCGCAGTTTCGACCGCCCCACTACGACGCCCAATGCCCATAGCGCCCGTCCGTGACTATCTTCGGAACCACAGTCTTCCAACCAGCGGCGGTCGTAGGAAAGGAAATTGCGGAACCGACCAAGGTCGGGATTGAACGCATATAAAATGAAAGCCAGGTAGCGGATGGCAAGCTTGTCGATCTTCTGCATTATATCCTGGGTCGTGTTCTCAAGCATCGTTGTCAGGATCAAAGCCCGGGCGTTATCGTCGGTCGTATAGCCCTCTTTGTAGTTGGGTACGATTGAAACAGAATGCTGTAGTATCCCGGTATCATCTGTCAAGGAGAACAGATGATTGGGATTCAGTACGGGCAGGTCCAGGGGGCGTTGACCCAGGGGTTTGATCGCGAAGGGCGAGCGCTGACGACGCATCCGTTCATCGTACGCACTCTCAAAGCACTTCACATACCGCTGAGCAACCACCGGCCAGATCATCTCCCGCCCATAGAGATAGCAGCGTTTACGCATAGCATGCCGTTTGACACTGTCATCAAGAAGGTCGATCACCTGTGCGGCGATTGCCTCGGGTTCATTGAATGGAACAAGCACTCCCCGATCATCGTCCAGTAGTTCCCGGGCATACCAGTAGGGAGTTGAGATGGCCGATTTCCCCGCGCCCACGACGTAGGCCAAAGTTCCGGAGACGATCTGGCCCGGGTTGATATAGGGCGTAATGTAAATATCGGTTGTACATATGAACTTTACGAGTTCGTCCAGGCCTACAAAACGATTATGGAAAATAATCCCTTCTTCCACACCGCATTCCTTCGCCAGAAGCTCCAAAGAAAGACGATATGCCTCGCCTTCTTGTTTCAGGACATGGGGATGCGTGGCACCGACAACGATGTAGACCGTGTTCGGATACCGCGCCAGAACAGCCGGTAGAGCTTTGATGACATTCTCGATACCCTTGTTCGGAGACAACAGCCCAAATGTAAGCAGGACCATTTTTCCCTCAACGCCGAATTGGTCTTTGTAGAAGCTCGAGTCAACAAATGGAATGTCAGGAATGCCGTGATGAATTATTTCAATCTTCTCCTGGGGGGCATGGTAGATCTGTGCCATGAACTCCGCCGCTATCTTGCTCATGACTACTAATCGATCCGACAATCGGATCAATTCCTCCATCACCTTACGCTGATTTGCATCAGGTTCATGAAGGACGGTGTGGAGAGTGGTCACCAGCGGCATGCGCAGCTCGCGCAATAGAACGAGTAAATGGCTGCCCGCCACGCCGCCGAAGATGCCATACTCATGCTGCAGAGAGACGACATCCACGTTGTTAATATTCAGGAAATCAGCGGTACGCCGGTAGGATACAATATCGTTTTCGGTTAATTCAAATCGGACACGCGATGGATAGACATACCCCGCTTCCACATCGTTAACGGCCAACGCGAAGCAGGTTAACTTATTGTATTCGGAGGCGGTCGATTCGCACAGGTCGGTCGTGAAAGTTGCAATACCGCATTTACGCGGCAAATAGTTACCGACAAAGGCTATCCGCTTCAAATGCGTTCTTTTTGTTTGTTTCACGGGTGCTTTCTGAAACTCATACAAATAGAATACACGCAAAACCGTAATATGTCAAGGCCAAATGCCAACCTGGCTGGAAATGTTACGTTTTTGGGTTTTTGGGGCTGACCCCATCGCTCACTCAAAGCGGGATAAAAGTGTCGCAGGTGCGTTCGGGCAGCACCTGGGATCGCTATGCCTGTAGAATCACATCGAAATGGGACAATAATGTCCCACTTTCTGTTTGCTCAACACAGGGATTCGCGCAGGATTTCGTGGGTATATGACCTGGCACAGAATTTGCACTGATAGGGTTCGTGAGCGACCGAGAGATCATGACATTGATCCAGAAATTCGAGATCGTATCCCGCACCGTCTGCAGAAAGTGGGGTATGCCCGAAGAATGGGAAGAGTTATACATTGAAATGTGCTGCGCGTACGTGAAAAAGTGCGCCTCTTTTGACGGCAAGCCTTTCTGCTACATCATGAAGGCCTGCAAGAATGAAGCGATCAATGAGTACTTCAAAGGGAAGAGCATCTGCTCGAAACCGCGCAAGGGCATAAAAATCATCAGTATCGAAGAGGAACCCGATCTGCTTTGCACCGAGATCGACTTTGTCAAGAATATCCACGACAAGATACTGGTCGAGAAGATCCTCGAGCTCCTCACGGAAAGAGAAAAACAGATCGCTGAAATGATCATGGATGGGTACACCGAGCACGAGATCGCTGAATGTCTCAAGATAAGCCAGCCGCGGGTCAACTATCTGAAGCAGCGAATGAGGAAGAAAACGAAAAAATTATTGAACAAGGGGTTATAATTTGGGATGGCTTTTTTGTTCTGTAAATGGAAGGAGGTGAATGGAAACAAAAAAACAGTATCAGCGCGAGTCTGCTGTCGACCTAAAGGAGGAAGAAAATGAAGCATTTCAAGATCATCACGAAACTGGGTCAAGGTCTTCCGATAAAGGCATGTTTGGTGGCGGACGCATGTGTCAACGCGGACCAGGCCAGTTGTCCGACTTATGATATGTGCGGCGCCGACTATCATGGCGGATGTTACGTCTACGATTATTGCAATGTTGACATGAATTGCGGTCAGGGTGATTACTGCCATGACTACGGCTGCTATATTGACAGATGCGATTATGATTACGACAATTGCGGAGCTGATGCCTACCAGGGATAGCATCTGCGGCATCGTGGTATCTCCCTGCGGAGGATATGTCTTCGCAGGGAGATACGTTCAACCAGCGCTGAAGTGAACGGGAACGCTCCTTTTGTTCATGTTTTCGAAGAGCTCGGGCATAGATATTTGATGGATGTCAACACGCTGAGCATTATCGAACTTGACAGAATAGCATACGAAGTCCTGGAGTTATACGGCAGACTGTCGAACCAGGAGATAGTTGAAAGACTCAAGTGCCGTCATAAAAGAAATGATCTAAAAGAAACCATATATGAGATCAAGGCGCTGCAGGAACAAGGTTTGATAACCGCGCAGCAGGTCGAAGATATGACCATGGACGGGATCCCTGCTCAGGAACTCAGCAGCATCACCCTGCACGTGATCAGCGGCTGCAATCTCAGGTGCCGCTACTGCTTCGGGCAGGACGGCACGTACGGCATGAAATCAGTGAAGATGGATCGGCGCATCGCCAGGAAAGCAGTTGACCTTCTCTTCCGCCAGAGCGGCCGCAGGGCCAGATTGCATGTCGTGTTCTTCGGCGGCGAGCCCATGTTGAATATGCCTCTGATAGAGGATGTCGTAAAGTACAGCGCGGGTATTGCCAGGGAGCAGAAAAAGACAGTATCTTTCAGCATCACGACCAACGCAACATTGTTAGACGATCATAGCATACAATATCTGAACGACCACAAGATCGGCGTCCTTGTCAGCATGGATGGCCCCCGTGAAGTCCAGGATTCGCTCCGTTGCTTTGCGAACGGCAATGGATCCTACGAACGCGTTATTCAAGGACTGAGAAAATTCATCGATTCAAGAAAGGGTAAGGTCTCGGTGCGGGCTACCGTAACGAAGCTGAATACCGGCATCAGAGAGATCCATGATCACTTCGGAAACATCGGGTTTGGAAGGGCTCATTTTGTTCCGGTGGATATTCCGGGTGGCTCAGAGCTGAGCCTGAATGGCGGGGACTTTCAAAAGGTGGAGCGGGAATTCCGCAAAATTTCGCGCGCGAACCTGAGAGCGGCCTCGGGAAAGCATGGAATTGTGCTGGGTAATCTGAGAGACGTCGTGGAGCGTTTACACCAGCGGAAAAAGCGCCTCCTGGGGTGCGGTCTGGCCAGCGGTTTTGCCGCGATCTGCCCGGTGGGCAACATCTACCCGTGCCACCGTTTTGTGGGCATGGAGCAGTTCATCATTGGCGATATTGAAAGCGGGATCGATCCTGAAAGGCGGCAGAATTTCCTGAAGCGAGTGCTTGGTCATGTGTCCGAGAATTGCGGTAGTTGCTGGCTGAGATTTCTATGTGCCGGCGGCTGCCTGAAGGAGGCGATGGACGAATCGGGTGATTTCGTCCAACGGGACGAGAATTATTGCCGGCTCATCAAGACCCTCTATCAACTGGGGATCGTCTTCTACGCCCGTTTTCAGAAGGATGCGCGAGTGCAAAGCGGCGGTAAGAAGACGGGTGATAGGAAAACGCGATGACGGCACTGGGTTTTTCCCGGGTCAGATCCTTCACGCTCCGTTCGGTATTCTTGGGCCTTGGTGTTCTGTTGATAATCAAGGCCGGCCGATATGAATGCCTGCTTGGCAGCGGGTCTTTTGATTACCGGATGGTGCCGACCGGATTGGCGATCAGTTTTCTGTTGCTCGCCCCGGGCGTGGCGATGACAAGCCTGTCGCTAAGAAACGGGATAAGGACTCTGCTTGATTGCGCCCGCATACTGCACAAATATTACACTTGCCCCATGATCTTCGCAAAATATATTCTCATCGGGTTATATGAAGAACTCTTCTGGCGGGGGACTGTTCAGTCTTTACTGGGCAGGCCGTCGCTGGCCATACCCCTTTCTTCACTGCTCTTCACCCTCATTCATCTCTTTCTCCGTCAGGAGACCTCTTTGATGCAACTGCTGGAGTTCTTCATTTTCTCGATTTTTATGGGGTGGGCGTTCTACTGGACCGGAAGTCTCTTGTTCGTGGCAACGATCCACGCCGGGAGAAACGCGAATCTTGCTTATTTACAGGCGATACATTCGCCGTACAATGCAATGACAAGGAAGGTGCGCAATGGCGCCAGGCAGATCCAGTAGCCCGATCAGACCGCTGGTCGTATTGGGCATTATTTCTCTAATGGCCGGATTAGCATCGCTTTTTCTTGTCCGGATCTTTCACCGTCCGCTCGGGCTGCTGGGCGATTACAAAGTGCGGGAGGCGTACCACTGCGATACGCTGCGGGTCCGAACGGATCATTTTTCGCTGGAAATTCATGGCGGCATGTGCATACCAGGTTACCGCGACGGGATAATCACCGGCCTGGCAGTGCTGGGTGACGGAGAATTCGTATTCCCGGTGCCGATGCAATATTACTCAAGGTATCGCGTTGATAAAGTGAGGGATTCACTTGACATAGCATACTTCGCAATCCATCCGGATGATTACGAAACGTTAAAAACATTGAACGGGTTTTACCCCGCACAAACTGAGAACTACGTCGACACGGCAAGAGTAATATTCAGTAGAAACAAGAGAACATCTTACAACTTCAATGGATGGGGAATGATCCCGGTCAAGGGCGGATTGAATTGCCGGATGTACACCAGGAACCTGGGGGTGGTCCACCATTTTGAAGCCCACGAGATAGCTCTATCCTCTGCTTCCAGA
>JACUUY010000001.1 GCA_014859085.1 Caldifarciminota bacterium | reverse complement strand
AGGCGTGTCGGCAGTACAGGAAACAGGTTGATTCTCGACTGCGCTCGAACAGTAATGCGGCGGGCGACTGCAGGGGATAGGAATAAGGGTCTTGTGCCCGATAAATCGGGCAACTACAGGTAACTGGGAGAATAAGAATGTTCTTCGAGCAAGGGCGGCGCAGCCGTCCGCGTCGAGAAGACATTTGTCACGCGCCTGAAGGCGCTACTCCAGTACATTGAACGGGGACAGGCGTATGTTTTTGCTGATCCCGCGCAGGCTTAAGATGCCCACAGAATGTTTAGAAGTTTATGTTTACTCTCGTCGAAGACGGAGCCTGTCCCCGCGCTTTACCAGTTCGATGTGGACTTCTGCTTCTTCGCTTCTTTTTCCTTTTCCTTCTTGACTTTTGGCTTCTTCTTCTCTCTCTTTTCCGGTTGTTTCGGCATAATTGCTCCTTATTGATGGATAATTATAGATAATTATAAATGGAGCGGCGCGGTTGTCAATAACCCCAATGCAGAAGATGAGAAGTTGAGAGAATGAGAGTGAAGCCCGGCGGAGATTCACTGGCCTCTTGTGATATGAACGCGCCTGATAAATCAGGCAACTACAATAGCTACCTTTTCACTCATCGATATGATCGAATGTGTCAACAAAAGCTGTTATTGCGAGCGAAGCACGCCAGTCGTTCATCGATGTAATCGGACATGTCAGCTGTCACTCATTCTAATACATTAGAGGATGAGAAGGTTAGAAGTGGAGCCAGCCCCTTATGCTATCTCGACAATACGACCTTGGTTGTGGCCGAAAGGTCTCCTGCAGTCAACCTCAAGAAATAGACCCCTCCTGGCAACGGACGGTTGGCTGCGTCCGTGCCGTCCCAACTCACCTGCATAGAGCATAGCGCATGGGGCATGGGGCCGTACAGATTCCTGACCAACCGGCCCGCCGCGTCGTATATATCGATCTCTATGCGCTCTGCTCTTTGTCCTATGCGGAAGCTGACTGTCGTCAGCTTCCAGAAGGGATTCGGGCTGGCCTGCAGAAAGATGGTAACCGGCTGCGCCGGCACGAGTTCGTGAATGCCCGGCATGGTCAGCCACGGGTCGTAGTCAACATAATCGCTCACCGTATCACCCATGCCGCCCGGGTTGCTCGCTGGATGAAAGGGTCCGGTCGCATCCCCCCACCAGTTGTTCTCGGCGACCACCAGTTCAGTCGGGTCGGCATTGCGCACGGCGAAACCGGCGTTGTCCGTAATATTGCAGTTCGTGATCAGCGGGGAAGAAAAATACCCGCTGTAGATCCCGTCGCCGGCATTACCGGATATGGTACAGCTGTCGATGATCGGCAACGACGATAAATAACACCAGATACCGCCGCCGGCCGAGTCCGCGATATTCATGGTTATCATATTGTTGGTGATCTTGAGCAGCGGATTGATCACATAGTAACAGGCAATGCCGCCGCCGTAATCAGCAACGTTCATGGCTATTGAATTGTCCCGCAGCGTGGTCATTGTAAAAGGACAACTGATGTACACCCCGCCGCCCGTATGTGCGGTATTACCGGTGATCGTGTTATTGTAAATCCAGGGCGCGATATTCGCCGCGTCGCAATAACAAGCAACCCCGCCGCCATTATACAAGGCAGAATTGCCGGCAATCACGTTATCGATGATCTTTGGTGAAGACCACTCGGTGTAAATGCCTCCGCCTTGCGGCACTGGACCCTCGGGTAGAGACCCACCAACCAGCGCGGGCCACTGCGCCGTATTGCCCGCTATTACATTACCGCTGATCACAGGCTTGCCGCCGATCGAATGAATACCTCCACCGAGCCATGCATCGCCGTTCTGGATCGTAAAACCCTGGATAAGCACCAGGGAATCATCCTGGACCAGCGACAAATGGATGACGCTTCCGCTTGCATTCCCGTCGATCACGGTCGCGGCCGGACCCGACTCGCTGATCAATTTTAGGCCCGTAACATAAGGCCAAATGATATTCTCGCAGTATGTACCCGGACCCACGAGTACGGTATCACCGGACGCACATGAATCAAGACCAGCCTGGATCGAGTTGAGCGAAGAATCAGAATGCACGTACCAGGTCACTGCTGCCGCGTGGAGCGGAAAGAGTGAAACGAAAATAACTGCGAACCGTGTCATGCGTTTCAGCGTCATATCACCCCCGGTTAGAAAGATTATATGGCTAACAACAGCCGCGTCAAGACCGCGTTCCGCAACGCAAACCTGGCGGTGCGTGGTTAGCTAATCTCGTGGACTCACCTGTTCTCCGCCTTTCTGGCGCTCCGAGACTCCGTCGCTAAACCCGCTTGACAAAACATCCATATCACATAGAATGATGAATGGACAAGGCAATTGCATCGATCGACATCCCCGGCGTGAAGAAACTGAGATCGGGCAAGGTTCGTGAGGTATTCGACCTCGGCGACCAGTTGCTCATATGCGCGACCGACCGCATTTCCGCATTCGACTATATCCTGCCGACCCTGATCCCCAGGAAAGGCGAAATCCTGACCCAGCTCTCGATATTCTGGTTCGAGGCGACAGACCATATCATCGAGAACCACTTCATCACTGATGATGTCAGCGCCTATCCGCCAGCCGTGCAGGATTACGCGGACCTGCTGCGTGGCCGTTCGATGCTCGTCAAGAAAGCGGACCTGATCGAAGTCGAATGTGTGGCACGCGGTTACATCACTGGTTCGGCATGGCATGAATACGAGAAGACCGGCATCGTCGGCGGTGTGACGTTCAGTAACCTGAAGAAAGGCGACAAGCTGCCCACTCCTCTATTCACGCCCGCGACCAAATCCTTTTCCGCACACGACGTCAATATCAGCTTCGAGGAAATGAAGAAGACCGTACCGGCAGGCGACGCGGAATATATCAAAAAGAAGACCATTGAACTATACGACTATGCCCATGGTTACGCGCTGGAGCGCGGTATCATCATCGCTGACACCAAATTCGAATTCGGCCGCATCAACGGAAAGACGATCCTGATCGACGAGATTTTCACGCCGGATTCGAGCCGTTTCTGGGACAAGGAATGCTACGACAGGGACCGTTCGCTCGTATCATTCGACAAACAATTCGTGCGTGATCATCTGTTGAGCACTAATTGGAACAGAAATTCAGAGCCGCCCGAACTACCACTCGACATCGTTGAGAAGACGGCTGAACGTTACAAAGAAGCGCTCAAAAGACTCATTCAATAACGACCTCTGAATGCGGGATCGCATTGTTGCCGGTCATACACGCGAGCGTACTGTTGCGAGGCCGATGCTGATCAGCAGATTTAACACTAAGAAAACCAGAAGTGTCTGAACGATCCCCAATACCGGTATCAAGACCATTGCGGTCACGAGCGCGCCCATGCTCGAGCCGATCAGGTCAACACCATAGACAACACCAGCCCTCTGTCGTTCCAGCGCTGCGACACTGAGCGGAAAGTGCATGCCTCCCAGGAGGCCGGCGGCGAACACGAGGATGACAATGATAACGTTAATCTGGGGCGGTCTCAGCAACGCCAGCACAATGACGAGCGCGAAGTACGCAGTAAGGCTGAACCCGACCCTCATTAAATTGTCGACCGGCCGCTCCTTCAGCCGTGGCCGCCGGAGGTAGATCAAAACGCCGCAGGCAAGGCCCAGCATGTAGCAGGCGACGATCGCACCGATCCATCCGTAGACATAGCCGTAGAATACCTGAAAAAGCACTATCAGCAGCACCTCGGCCGAGATCTCGCTCGCGCCGACTGCGAGCACGGAGGCATATATGATGGAGCGCCTCCGGTAAAAGAAGAAGACGAGCAAGAGCGGCAGGAACAGGATGACCGGCGGCAGGTTGAAAAGAAAGACGAAGGCTTTTCTCACGGGTTCAGAAATGATCCCACCCCAGAGGATCGAAGTGAAATAGTAGCAGACCGGCTTCAGGTCGCTGTTGACATATCCGTTGGATTCGCGTATGCGCCCCGTCACATAGTGCAGCCGCTCAACCGAAAGGTCATGCCGGTAATAGTAATCTTTCACGTAAGTCAGATCGAGATCACGGCGCTCGATCCTTGCATCGAGCGTATCGACAATCCCTTGCAGAGGCACCGCGCCGGGCGCGGCGATGAAAGTCATCTTCGCCGCGGGCAGGATGAGGATGTTTGCATATGATGAGCCCAGCGTGTTGCGGATCGTTTTCAACAATTGTCCGTATAACGGACTGATGATATTGGCCGGCGCCGCAACCCGAACCGATACAAGACCGCCGGGTTTCAATATTCGCCGCGTCTCGGCAAAGAACTCCTTCGTGTAGAAACGGTTGATCTGCGCATTTGCCGGGTCAGGCAGATTTACAATGACGACGTCGTATTGCTCGGTTGTACGCTTCACGTGGTATCTTGCGTCGCCAAAGACGACCGTCAATTTGTCCCGGCGGCGCAGATCCTGTCCCAGATACTTCTCGCCCATGTGAAAAAGGAGAGGATCAAGCTCCACGTAGGTAACGTGCTCGACACTGCGATGCTTGAAGATCTGGTCAATGCTCTTCCCGATCCCGCCGCCGATAAGCAGCACGCAACGCGGCCCGGGGTGCAGGAGCAACGCATAATGCACAGCCTCTTCACTCGAATAGAGATCAGGATACGAGAAATCATACAGCCCGTTCGTGTAGAAGTTGTACTGGTCACCGGTCTGCGTGACCGCGATCGCACCGTACCTCGATTCCTCCAGACCAATCAGATCCCCAGTACCCATTTGTATCCGGCGGAAATACATTTCGATCGAATCGATGGCCGGCAGCACGGCAAGCAGAAGGAGCGGGACGAAAAAGAACTTCGATTGCCGCAGTAGAAAAAGAATTGAAATAAGCAATGCGATCACCACGAGCAGCAGGATCCCAAAGGGCGGCAGCACCGATATCAAGACGAACGAGACCAGAATGCCGCCAGCAAAGGCGCCGAGACCTTCGAATAAATACACCCTTGCTGGAGGCAGGATGCGCGATGCGGCCGGGAAAAGCGCGCCAAATAGAAAGCAGACCGGCGCCAGGGTGAGCATCGAAATCAGAATTATCCTGCCCAGGTCAACGACCTCGCCGAGCGGTAATGCGAAAAGCCGGGGCGCGACCCGGATGAAGCAGAGCGATATTACGGACAGTACGGAGAGAACGAGCAGGAGCACGACGTAGACCTTGTGGGGATCCGACCGGAGACGGATGCTCGAGAAGAAAATACTGCCGATGCCAGCCCAGAGGAGCCAGAAGCACAAGAGGACCCCGGAGACGAGTTCATTGCCGCTGAAGAGCGCCAGCGCCTCGCGGATGAGAATGGTCTGCGCCACGACCGAGGCCGAGCCCGACACAAAGACGACCCAGTTCACACGCGGCATATACAGATATTAGGCAGACCGGAACGAAAATCAACCCTTGGGGTCCGCCCGAGGCGGACTGAATGCCCACACCGCTGACGCATTGCCTCCGCGGCGGCGGATACGCAATGACGCCAATCGTATGTCCAGAATCCAGCATCAAGTATCAAGCATCGAGTAAGGTGTGCCCTTGACTTGTCCCAATTTATGGCTAATATTGAGGTAAAAGGAGTACTTATGTCCGGACATTCAAAGTGGTCCAAAATCAAGAGGAAAAAAGGCAGCGCCGATGCGGCACGCGGCAGACTCTTCTCCAAATTGATCAAAGCAATCACGATCGCGGCAAGGCACGGCGGCGGCGATCCCAGCACCAACGCGCGGCTGCGCACCGCAGTCGACGAAGCGAAGTCGAACAACATGCCCTGGGACAACATCGAACGCGCGATGAAGAGGGGAACCGGCGAGATCGACGGCCAGGCGCTTGAAGAGGTCACCTACGAGGCGTATGGGCCAGGCGGCGTCGCGATCCTCATCGAGGTCGTGACCGATAACCGGAACCGGGCGACCTCGGAGATCCGGCACGTGTTGTCCCGTCTGAACGGCACGCTCGGCACCAGCGGATCCGTCGCCTGGCAGTTCACTGCCCAGGGTGTCATTACGGTCGATGCCAAGAAATACGATGAAGATACGATAATCGCTTATGCCCTCGAGGGCGGCGCAACCGATGTCAAGACCGAAGACGATGTCTACTATATCATCACAGCTCCTGAGAATTTCTCTAAGGTAAAAGAGATACTGCAAACCAACAAAATTGACACCTTGAGCGGCGAGGTCACAAAAATCGCGCAGAATACGGTTCCGCTCGGCGACAAGGACGCGGAGAAAGTGTTGAAGCTTTACGAAGCCCTGGACAACCTGGACGACGTGCAGCATGTCTACGCAAACTTCGACATCTCCGAAGAAGTAATGGAAAAAATATCCACGGAAGCAGGTTGAAACTCATCGGCATCGACCCGGGGATCACCGCTACCGGTTACAGCCTGATCGACGACAATAATTGCATCACGAGCGGCACGATCCGGCCCAAGCAACGCGACACCTACGGCCGTATCCTGGAGATCTGCACGCGGATAGGATCGATAATCAATGAACACAACCCGGACTTCGTCGTCCTTGAAAAAGTATTCCACCACAAGAACGTGCAGAGCTTGATCCGTTCCTCTGAATTGCGGGGCGCGATCATCATGGCCGTATTGTCTTCTCAGACGAAGATCGTTGAATACACACCGGCCCAGATCAAGCTGACCACGACCGGCAATGGCCGCGCCTCCAAGCAGCAGGTCCGGTATTTCATCGAGCGGGCGATCATGAAGGACTCCGCAAGACTCTCGAGTCACGCGATCGACGCGGTTGCCATTGCCTACACCGGGATGCGCAAGATAGGACGCGGACTGACCCGCTGCGCCGCGAAAGCAAGCCCATGATCGGCCAGCTGACCGGCCGGGTGATCGATAAATCGCCGCCGTACTTTACGCTGGCAGTATCGGGCATTGGATTCATAGTGCAGAGCCCGTTATCCATTTTTGACCGCATTGCCGAGAATGAAGAAATAACCATTTACACCAAGTGCCTTTTCAAAGAAGAGGAAGCGTTCATCTACGGATTCCTGCAGCATGAACAACTGGAGATGTTCAATACCCTCATCTCAGTGCCCGGTTTGGGACCCAAGTCCGCGCTGAACCTTTTGTCCAGGTTCAAGCCCGCGGAGATCACCCAGGCGATCGACAACGAATCCGTGGAGGTCCTCTGCGCCGTGCCCAAGATCGGCAAGAAGCTGGCAAGCAAGATAATCCTGGAACTCAAGGGCAAGATCATATTGACCGGCAAACCAACGGCGTTTGACCAGGCGGTAAATGCGCTCTGCTCGCTCGGCCTGACCCGGGCCGAAGCCACGATCCGACTGAAAGATCTGCCCGCGAATCTGGGTCTGGAGGAACTCGTCAAGCGCGCCCTGAGGTCTTGATATGGAAAAGATGACC
This sequence comes from Caldifarciminota bacterium, assembly GCA_014859085.1. Classification (GTDB taxonomy): domain Bacteria; phylum Hydrothermota; class Tepidihabitantia; order SM23-42; family SM23-42; genus SM23-42. The sequence goes on along the minus strand of JACUUY010000001.1, from coordinate 71,894 downwards.
ACGAACCGATTGTTGGAAGGCGAGGAAGTATACGAGATCGCATTACGGCCCAAGCGCATCACTGAATTCATCGGCCAGCGCTCGATCATCGATAATCTGACGGTCTTCATGCAGGCCGCCAAGAAACGCCGTGAGCCGATCGAACACATTCTGCTCTTCGGTCCGCCCGGCCTGGGCAAGACGACGCTGGCACATATCATCGCGCGCGAGATGGAAGCCAATATCTACCCGACCTCAGGACCGATACTGGAGCGGCCTTTTGACCTTGCCGGCGTGCTCAGCAACCTGAACGATACGGATGTGCTCTTCATCGATGAAGTGCACCGTATCAACAAGGCGGTCGAGGAATACCTGTACCCGGCACTGGAGAGTTTCTGCCTCGATGTCATGCAGGACAAAGGCATCGGCGCCCAGGTCCTGCGCCTCAAACTCAATCACTTCACGTTGATCGGCGCGACCACGCGCTCGGGATTGCTCACCTCTCCCCTGCGCTCGCGCTTCGGCATCACGTTCCGGCTTGATTATTATCCGGCCGAAGACCTCCATCACATCGTGAAACGCTCGGCACAGCTGCTCCAGGTGAAGATCAGAGAAGACGCGGCAAGGGAGATCGCCGGCCGCTCACGGGGCACGCCCCGCATTGCCAACCGGCTCCTGCGCCGAGTCCGGGACTTTGCCCAGGTCAAAAGCAAGGAAGAGATCGACCTTGAGATATGTGAGTACGCCCTGGAGAAACTCGAGGTGGACAAGCGCGGCCTCGACGAAATGGATAAGAAGATAATCCGGACGATCATTGAAAAATTCCAGGGCGGCCCGGTCGGCATTAACAGCCTGTCGGTCGCGGTCGGCGAAGACGCCCAGACCATCGAAGAGGTCTTTGAGCCGTTCCTCATCATGGAGGGTTTCATAAAAAGGACGTCGAGAGGCCGTGAGGCAACGCCGCTTGCCTACCAGCACTTCAATATAAAAACAACCCCCGGTCCGCTGTTCAGGTAGCACGTATTCGTTGTTCGTGGCTCGTATTCGTATGACAGAGAGTGTTTTTCGCTTGACTATTCAGGGGCACTGAATATAATGTGCCATGCTTAAAAGAACTATTTTCATATTCGTCGTACTATTATCAGCAACGACCCTGGGGTTGGCGAATCACACGCGGTTGGCCACGCTCATGGCCGGCGACTACATCGACGACGTCGTCATGACCGACATCTATCCGCACCGCATGCTCGCTTACCGGAACACGATATATCTCGACATCACGCCCGGGCCCGAGGACTTCGGCATCTTTTTCTCACCTTTCGCGAAGTACGGTGTGCTCGGCGTCTGGCAGAACCCGGTCCCAGTCAACGGTTTCAATCTCGGTTACGCTGTGAACATTTTCAAATTCGGCGTCGGTGCATCGGTCTCACCGGTCAAGGACAATCTCCGGCTCGGGATCGGCGTCGGCCGTGATTTCTTCAATCAGTATGCTGAGATATCCTATCTGACCCTTGACGGCACACCGGATAAGTGGCATAGGGTAACTGCTCGTTACCTGCACCGGATGGCTGACTTCAGCATTGTCCCCCGGTATTCCGCGGACTTTGTAATGGAACCCTACGATTATGCAAAGCACCGGTTCGGCGTGATGGTCCAGCGGACTATCCTCAATGAAGGCTTTGTCTATCTCGGCGCCGAGTACGAGGCAGGCCGAGGCGATATCGAGTTCGATTCGACCCGCATCCATGCCGGCGTGGAAATGAAACTGAGCCGGATATTCGTCCTCAGGTGCGGCGTTGCCGAACGCTTCACCGGGTCTCTTGAGAACGGCCAGTGGCAGGTCGAACCGGGTATCGGCGTGCGGGTCCGTGATTTCAGCGTGGATCTTCATCTGAACAAAGACCGGTTCTTTGACAAAGAACAGACATTCTTCAAGTCGGTCGGCCTGGATTTCAATTTTGGAAGATTCTGAAAGCTAGTCTGAGGGTTGGGGTCGGGACGCTGGATCGAACGACCGTACTGGTGATTCGTCTTTCGTATTCGTGACGGTTCCTGACGCCGTTCTGCCTGTTTTGTTCATTTGAATTTTAATCTTCAGATTTGTTTCGGATTTCGAATTTCCCCGCCTTGTGTTGATCAAACATATCTGCTGCGGGGCAGGCGTGCTTCGTGCTTGCCGTAAGGTACGGGCACGATGTTGTGTGACGATACCGATTCGTTTGGGGACAACGTACCCACTGTGGCGTCACGTTGAAGATATGGCACAGACAGCAAGGGTGCCAACACGGCATAAGCCCTGCTCCTGCGTGGGAGATCGCCGGGCAGGGGGATTCGTGGCCGCCAAAAAGTTTTGATTCTTTTCCAAAACTTTTTGGAGAAAAGGGGGACAGCGTCCCCCTTTGGGGGTGTAGCTCAGGTGGGAGAGCGGTGCGTTTGCAACGCACAGGTCAGCGGTTCGAATCCGCTCACCTCCATATTTCTCCGAAGGAGAAATCTCAAACTCCAAATTCGAAAATCCAAACCCAGAACGGGTAGAGACTGTGTTCACAGCGATTTATGATAGGGCTAAAAACCATGCCCGACAGCAACTCCAGTACAGTCCCAGTTTTGATATTGGAATTTTGATATTGTTTGGAGCTTGGTGCCTGGAATTTGTGATTTGAAATACCGTGAACGGCGTCGTGGTTAGATTCCCCGGAATACGCGCAGGAAATTGTCGGAGAAGATCCGTTGTATATCCTTATTCTTATAACCCATTGCCCGGAGTGCTTTTTCTACACGCGCAATGCCCGGGGGACCGGAGATCACCGGATCGTTGATGCCGTCGAAGTCACTGCCGATCGCCGCGCCGCGAACGCTGAATTTCTGACACAGATAGTCGATATGCTCCGCAACACCGGCATTGCCCAGATGGTACTTTGAGACATTGACGCCCACCACGCCACCGCGATTACATATTGCCTTGATCGCGGGGTCTGAAATATTGCGCAGGAAAGACGGGTGCAGCGACCTGACGCACGAATGCGATGCGATGACCGGGTTGTCGGCCGTTTCACACACGTCGAGTACCGTGCGCGTCGACGCGTGTGACAGGTCGAGAATGACACGGTATTTACGCAGCTTCCGGACATAAGATCTCCCGGCCCTGGTCAGTCCCTTCTGGTCATTATCGAGCGCGGAATGCGCAAGGTTGTTCGAATTGTTCCAGGTCAAAGTGAAGACCCGTATGCCCAGGCCGTACAGCGCTTCCACTTGATAGAAAGTGACATCGAAGATATGCCCGCCCTCCACACCCATCAGGATATTCGCCCGGTCTTGTGCAATATCGCGGTATCGCCTGACCGGATGAAGATTCCCGGCGCGGGTCAGGTAATCCGCCGTCGAAGCGATCATCCTGACCGCATCGACGAACGGATGCTTTGCTTTCGGGTAAATAAAATGCGCAAATACCGCACCCAGGTAACCCTCCGAGAATAACCGTGAAGGTGCGATGTACCTCGTTTTCTTCTTCTTCAGATAGAACGGGGTATCACAATGCAGGTCAAAAACACGGATCATATTCTCTTCAGTCAACCGCTCCATCGAAGAAGATTGCGCTTTGAACAGAAAGGGTCACCGGGTTGCCAGCTTGGGCCGTTCATCAGCACACGATGATCCGGTACAGGATTATGAGAACGATGAAGGTGATGATCACGCCGGCACCGACGAACCTGAACGGTTTCGGATACTTCTTCCTCGGGATTAGATGCCTGACTTTGGGTTCTTCTTTTCTTCGCCGGAAATCCAGACCCATTATCTTATGCCTCCATTTCCAATAACGATTTCAATGTCTTCAGAATGGCCTCTTGAATGGATTCGATCTTCTTTCGGGAGCACGTGAAATTGTTGAACATCATCGAAAAACAGTAGTACCGGCCGTTAATGTTCAAGTAGCCGGATAGACACGAGATCGCATCCAGGGTTCCGGTCTTGGCCCGAAGCGACCCCTTCAGGCCATTGAACCTCGTCTGCATCGTCCCCTCGCCCGGGCCCGGCAGGAGGTCGTAGAATGCCTGAAACAGGCCTGAATGGTACATGCCGCGTAAGACAAGCACGATCGCGTAGGGCGAAACGAGATTCTGGCGGGACAGGCCCGAGCCGTCATGAAGCACAACGAGAGTCGTGTCAACACCGCAGCGTCTCATGAATTCCTTGGCAATGGATACGCCGGCACGGAAGCTTCCATCCTTACGGAAGTGTGAACCAAGGGTCTTGATTATCGCCTCACCGTACAGATTGACGCTCTCGGTGTTCAGTTCTTTGATGATCCCCATCAAAGGACCCGAGACGACCGAATCAAGCATCTCGTATCCTGGACCCGGAAGATACGCGCTTGCTGCCGTGCTTTTGCTGCAATCGCCCTCTATCCTGATCCCTGCTGCCTGTAATCTTTCCTTCAGGTACTCGCCGAAATACATGGCCGGATCCTTCACGGCAACGTCGATACTGCGCGTGCGTCCGCTGCCGATAGCGCCGTCTACATGGATCACGTTCGCATCGGTCCGCCGGAAGATGATGATGCTGTCACTCCCCGGCCTTGTGACCATCCGGCTGATCAATTTCACATACCCGGTCCCCGGCTGAAGAAAAACGTTCGCCGCTTCACCCGGCGCTGTTGCTTCGATGCGCACCTTGACGGCATTGTGGTTCAGTGAGAGTGCGGATATCTCGGCCGCGTAGCGCGCGTCCAGGTAGTGCCACGCCCATCCGACCGGCAGCCGCTCGTCCGTAAAGTAGTCGTCGACCAGGACGATATCACCCTTGATATCATAAATCCCGCTTGTTCTTACCGCAGTGACAAAACGCTCGATATCCTCAAGGGTGAAACCTGGATCACCGCCGCCAAAGACATAAAGATCACCGAACAATGCACCACTGCGAACCGGCCCATCTATCGCGAGTCTTGTTTTGTAGCGGAACTCCGGTCCGAGAAAACTCAACGCCGTCGCGCTGGTGATGATCTTCACATTCGATGCCGGGACCATGGATTTCTGACAATTCCGGGCATAGATCACGGTATCCCGGCTCAGGTCAAGCACGATCATGCCGACATGCGCGTGCTGGAGCTCGGGCTGATTGAGAATGCTGTCGATCGCCAGCGAAGAAAGCAGTAGCAGCAGCATGTTAATGGGCAAGGGATACAAAGACGATCATGGCGCCGCGATCCTCATTTCTTGCGCGCCTTCGGCCATTTCCTGGAGGCAACGTTCACATTTCCGGCAAGGTTCTTTCTGGACGAGAAAGGACCGCTCTCGGCGGCCGCGCATGAACACCGGCCCTTGTTCAGATCCGCACCGCACACCGGGCACAAGCCCGGGCAGTCATCTTTACACACCTGGGTGATCGGCGTCGATAGAACAACTGCTTCCCTGATGCCGATGCTCAAATCTATGTGAGGACTGCGATAGTACACGCGGTCTGCATCATGCGGCGTCAATACGATATTCTCGGCATGGCAGAAAGGATCCTCGCCCGGTACGTAATCAAGGCGGAGCTCAACGCGTTTTTCCTGCGGGAACGCGCGCAGGCAGCGCATGCACGTGGCCTCGCTTTGATATACGACCGTAAAATCAGCGCCGATGCCGAGCGCGCTCTTGCGCAGCTTCACGACCGCGTCGATCCTGGCAAGCTTGAGGCTTTTGCTCTTGTCAAGATCGAGCTCGGCCGGGATGAGATCCTGAAATTCAAATACGTGCTCCTCTTCAAGATCCTTGGTCTGGATATGGAACTTCGACCGGTTTATGTCTTCAACTCCTTCTTGCGGGCAGCCGGGAAAAGCACATTATTGAGCACCAGCCGATAACCAGGGGAATTCCGGTGCAGGCTGAGGTCGGTCGGCGGGTCGCCGACAAAATGCTGATAATCCTCCGGGTCATGACCGCCCAGATAAGTAAACGTCCCCTTTCCGTATTCGCCATGCAAGTATTTCACTTCCTCGGTGCCGACGACCTCGCCCAGGATCACCGCCGAAACCTTGATCGTACCGCGCCGGAAGCCGGTGCACTGACCAAGGAACTCTTTCACGAGCGACGTGTGATTCTGCACGAGCATGCATGGCACCGGATCGAACTTGGCAGAAAAATCAAATAAGGAGAAAAAGGTGTTTGGCCCCCGCCGGCTTGCTTCCTGAGTAACATCGATCGTTGAGTGTTCATACACCAGCGGGTCGAGAATGACCTGGAAATTCTCAAAAGCAAGGCACCGGGAGAAATCGAGTTTGCTGTTTGCCTGGCGGTCAAACGGGTCGCCGTCATAAACCTCATGGCATATGTCGGTCTCGCCGGCGGCCAGGCCGATATCATAGGTATCGCAGGCCGAACACATCGAAAAAACAAAACCACCCTGCGCGATATACTCCTTTATGGCAAGGGCCACGGCAAGTTTCATCCTGGACACTTTGCTGAACCCGAGCCTCTGTGCCATTTCCTCGTTTATGCGCACCTCGGCCTGATACCACTCGCTGTGTCGCTGGGTACCATAGAACTTGCCGTACTGACCGGTGAAATCCTCATGGTGCAGATGGAGCCAATCGTATTTGGTCAGTGCGCCCTTCAGGACGTCGTCATCCCAGACCTGATCATAGGGTATATCGGCGTATTCCAGCACCAGCGTGACCGCATCGTCCCATGGTTCAAAGTTGTCGGGAATGTAGACGGCAATGCGCGGCGCCTTTTCCAGGAGCACCGTCTCCATATTGTTCTCTTCGATAACCTGGTAGATCGACAATACATCGGATGCGGCCACCCGCTCCCACCGAACACCAGCAACCGCACAGTCCCGCTCAACCGATTTGTCATAGTTCATGAGAAAAGAACCGCCGCGGAAATTGAGCAGCCATTCAACATCGACCCCCTGACCGAGCGCGCGATACGCGACTCCGTATGCCTTCAGATGGTCAGACTGCGACAAATCCATCGGCACGAGCAATTTGTCCGCGTGTAAATACCCGGTCACCACGGCGGACAGGATCAGTACACATAACAAATGCCTAATCTTCATTTCTCCGGATGATATCCATTACCTCTTCGCGGTCCTTGGCACTCCTCAGCATCTCGCGTACCGAGGGCTTGCGCAGCAGCCTCGATAGTTTTGCCAGAGCCACGATGTACTCGGATTTCTGGCTCTCTGGAGAGGCAATGAGAAAAATGATGTGTGATGGCTTTCCGTCGATCGATGAAAAATCAATGCCTTGCGGCGATTGGGCAAACGCCAGTATGAGATCGCGGACCGCATTTGTCCGCGCATGGGGTATTGCTATGCCGTCGCCGATCCCTGTGGATTCAAGATTCTCGCGCTTTGCCAGGGCATTGATGAATTCGTCGCCATCGCTCACCATGTTGTTTTCCACCATATGTGCAACCAGCTCATTTATCGCGGCAATCTTCTCCTTTGCCTTGATTTCCATCATTATTGCCTCTGGTTTTAGATATTCAGAGATCTTTAGTTGCATCAAACCTCCTCTTGTCCAACCGTGATATTGCACACCGAGGGAAATTCGCACAAAATCGAATCATCATTTATAACCCGATCACCGGGACCGATGATGACACAAACATTCCCATCGACTCGTCTTTTTTCTTAATCAACAGCGCGTCGATCTGATAGGTCTCGACGTGGCGCATTGTCAACTTCAGGGGATCACCCTCCATTAGATGAAGTGAAGTCCAGACCCCGTTCTCAACGGCATCGTCCTCAACGAGATAGAGCAACTTCCAACCCTCCTCTTCGGTCGCATCACGCAGCACGTTCACGTCCTGACCGGCAAGGACCGCTGACCGTGATACCTGGTCGGGCTCGATCACAAACATGGCGAACAACTTGCCGCCCGCTGCCTTGCATAACTCCACGGCCGCCGGCAGGATCGATTGATCGTCAGTGCTTGTCAAAACGAGCAGGAATCTCTTCAGTTCCATTTTTACATTCTACAGTATGTAGCGGGAAACGTCCACGTTGCGGACGATCTCGCCCAGTTTGCCGTCGACATAGTCATGCGTTATTCTCACCCTCTTCGTTGCCCGGGGCGCGCTGAAGAGCAGTTCCTCGAGGAGTTTGGTCATGATCGTGTGCAAGCGACGCGCGCCGATATTCTCGGTCGTTTCATTCACCACGCCGGCGATCTTGGCAATCGAATCGATTGCGTCGTCTGTGAATTCCAGCTCGACGCCGTCGCTCGCCAGTAGCGCCACGTACTGCTTGATCAGTGAATTCTCTGGTTCGACCAGGATGCGGCGGAAATCCTTTTCAGACAAGGCCGAGAGTTCGACCCGGATCGGGAACCGGCCCTGGAGTTCCGGGATCAAATCGGATGGTTTCTTGTTGTGAAAAGCTCCGGCCGCGATGAAAAGTATGTGATTCGTTTTCATCATACCGTATTTGGTCATCACGTTCGAGCCCTCGACGATCGGCAGCAGGTCACGCTGCACGCCTTCGCGGGAGACGTCCGGACCGCTCATTGCGCCGCCGCCGGCAACTTTGTCGATCTCGTCGACGAATATAATGCCGGCATTTTCCGCCCGTTGCCTGGCTTCGTTTATGACCTCATCCATGTCGATCAGTTTCTCGATCTCCTCATGCTGCAAATACGTGATCGCCTCCTTGACCGGCATCTTCCTCTTCTTCTTGCGCTTGGGCATCCTGCCGCCAAACGCCTGTTCCATGGCAACGCTTAGGTCCTCGATGCCGCCCTGACCGAAGATCTCAACGAACGGCACCGCACCCGGCCGGGAGACCTCGAGTTCAACCATACGGTCGTCCAGTTCGCCACGGCGTAGCTTAGCCCGCATCTTTTCTCTTGTACTGCGCAAGGTCTCGAGCGCGGTCGCGGTATTTTCGTCCTTAGCAGATTGGACCGGAGCCGGCAGCAGAATATCGAGAAGCCTTTCCTCGACATAGGTTTTGGCTTTTTCCTGGACCGTGCTCGTACGCTCCTGGCGCACCATGTTCACCGATATCTCAACGAGGTCCCTGACCATCGACTCGACATCACGGCCCACGTACCCGACCTCGGTAAAACGGGAGGCCTCGACCTTGATGAACGGCGCGCGTGCCAGCCCGGCCAAGCGGCGCGCGATCTCGGTCTTGCCCACGCCGGTCGGACCGATGAGGATGATGTTGTTCGGATAGATCTCTTCCTTTATCTTGCCTTCGACCCGCTGCCGGCGCCAACGGTTCCGCAGGGCAATGGCCACTGCTTTCTTCGCTTCGGATTGACCGATGATGTATCGATCGAGGCGGGCGACTATCTCTTCGGGAGTCGGAAAGGCGTCATTTCCTGTTGTTTTGAGCACAGCCTTATCCACCATCTACCATGATTATAGTGAATATCGCGGTTATGTCAAGAGACCCGCTACGCGGGTAAATCCTAAATACGAAATCCTAAATTCTAAACAATATCAAAATACGAATCTCAAAACCAACACTGTAATCATGCCCTTGTAGTCGCCCAATTCATTGGGCTTTCTGAATAATGCAGACGGGCCCATGTTTTTCGCGGCGAGCTGGAGATACACCGATGGGGCGCGTCCATGGCGGCGGATGCGCTATGACAACAGTAGTGTATCAAGTATCAAGCATCGAGTATCGATGGTCAATAGTAGTGGCAGTGTTGACAAATGCGGGGATTTGGCATAGAATCTCATTATGGGGTGTCTCGCACTGAGAGTCTTCGTTCTGGTAATGATGCAGCAGACCGCCGGCGCCATCCCGCCGGAGGCGATATTCCACGATCCCAATGACATCTTCTATGTGAACCCGCAGGTGGGCGAACTCCGGCTCAGGGTTGCGAGGGACAACATCGAGCAGGCATTTGCCGCGTCCGGCGCGCGCGTGGTCAAAATGGACGTCGGCCACCGCGACAAGGATTTCGAATACTACGTGGCCAGCATGGGGGTCTTTGACTCGACCTTAGCGTATAAATTCATCGTGACGCGCGGAACCGATACCCTGTCGATCCCGGACCAGAACTATTTCCGCCCGCTTGCGCGGACCATGAAGATCCCGGAGTGGGCCGCGGGCCGGACATATTATTACATTACCGTCGATGGTTTTTCCAACGGGGACGCCCTCAACGATCCTGAGCGCACGAACGAATGGGGCAGGCCGCCCAGCAACTGGCTGCCGTACGGCGGCGATCTCAAAGGCATTATCGAGCGCAGCGCTTATCTTGATTCCCTCGGCCCGGACATAATAATACTCTCGCCGATCTTCACCGCCGCATCCAACCACAAATTGAACCCCCGCGATTTTGCGACGATCGATGCGGCATACGGGGATACGAACGACCTCAAGAGATTGATCGAAGAGGTTCACAGCATGCGCAAGAAGATCGTGCTGCACATAGTCGTCACCCATACCGGCAACGACTTCCCGGCTTTCATCGACATCACGTCAAAGCAGGGTGCGTCGGGCTACGCTGATTGGTACCGCATCCTGTCGATGCCTTCGCAGCCGGGTGGGTTCAAATACCGGGCATGGCGCTCGGATATGCGCTTTCCCCTGTTGAACCTGCGCAATCGCCAGCTCCAGGACTACCTGATCGATTTCATCGATTACTGGGCGCGTTTCGGATTTGACGGCTTCTATTTCGGCGAGAGCGAGGAGATTGACGGCAACTTCATGGGAAGGCTGTATGAACACGTGCGGGCAAGGTACCCCGATCTCCTTATCATCAGCACTGACCGCCGACTGCCGCGGACAAACGGGGCCGATGCCTGCTACGACCGCCAGTTCACCCGGGATCTGAGAGCCTATTTCGTCGACAACACACTAACCACCGCGGCATTCGACAGCATCATCAACCGCATGCTGTTCTTCAACCCGGCCCAGGTCAATCGCGTCAACTTGATCGGCCTGCATGACCATGATCAGCGCATAGCATATGCGGTGGACGACAGAGTGCTCGAATTGATGTATGCCTTCGTCTTCACCTACTGCGGTTCGCCAATGCTGCTCTGCGGTGATGAAGTCGGCATGCAGACATCGGCACCGCTCAACTGGGGCAGCTTCCCCTGGAACGCGCGCGAGCAGAACCGGAGGTTGCTGCACCGGCTCCGGGGATTGATCAGGATGCGCCGTGAGAGCCGCCACCTCACGGGCCGGCACTTCTTCACGCTCTATACCGATGACATCAAGAAGGTCTACGCGTATGACCGGGGAGGGGTCATCACGGTGCTCAACTGCAATCCGGCGCAGGTCTTTGTCAAACTGCCGGCATGGGACGGCACGTATCTCGATCTGATGAGCGGAGAAAAGTACATCGCCTACGCACAAACCTTGAAACTCTCGGTCGATGCGCTTTCGTACCGGATCCTGAAGCGTGAGATTTAGACTCAATACCGAATTCTCACCGAAAGGCGACCAGCCCGAAGCGATCGAAAGATTAACCGAGGGGATCGACCGGAACAGGAAATACCAGACCCTGCTGGGCGTCACGGGTTCGGGCAAGACCTTCACGATCGCCAACGTGATCGAGCGGGTGCAGCGACCAACGCTCGTGATATCCCACAACAAGACCCTGGCCGCCCAGCTGTACGGAGAGTTCAAAGGTTTCTTTCCGGAAAACGGCGTCGAGTACTTCATCTCCTACTATGATTATTACCAGCCCGAAGCGTATGTTCCCGAACGCGATCTCTACATTGAAAAAGACGCTTCGATCAACGAGGAGATCGAGCGGCTCCGATTGCGTGCGACATCATCCCTGCTGACGAGGCGTGACGTCATCATCATCGCTTCGGTCTCGTGCATCTACAACATAGGCTCGCCGGACGAAGTCAGGGAACTCGTTGTCATGGTTGAGAAGGGAAAGGAAAAGGAGCGGGATGCACTGCTGAACGAGCTCGTCTCGATCCAGTACCGGCGCAACGACATCGATTTCGCGCGCGGCACGTTTCGCGTGCGCGGCGACACAATCGACGTGCACCCGGCGGACGAGGAACACGGGATCCGGCTACAGGCGTGCGGCGACCAGATCGAACGCATACAGCTATTCGATCCGATCTCGGGCCACGCCCGGGAAGAACTGGACAACGTCGTCATATTCCCGGCCAAGCATTTCATAACAACCCAGCCGCGGATCGAGAAAGCCATCCAGGACATCCGGCAGGAGCTCGAAGAGCGGACCGTCGAGTTGAAAAAACAGAACAAGTTACTCGAAGCACAGCGCTTGCAGCAACGGACCAATTTCGACATCGAGATGCTCGTTGAAATGGGCTACTGCCCGGGCATCGAGAATTACTCCATGCACCTTTCAGGCCGCCAGCCCGGGGCAAGACCGTTCTGCCTGATAGATTATTTCCCGGCCGATTTCCTCATCGTCATCGACGAATCGCACGTCACGATCCCCCAGATCAACGGGATGTACGAAGGCGACCACTCCCGGAAACTGACCCTCGTCGAGCACGGCTTCAGATTGCCATCAGCCCTGGAGAACCGACCGCTGAGGTTCAACGAGTTCGAATCCCTGATCAATCGGGCGATCTGCGTTTCCGCAACCCCGGGCGATTGGGAGATCGAACGATCGAAACGCCAGATCGTCGAACAGATCGTAAGGCCGACCGGCATTGTCGACCCCCGGATCTCGGTCCGGCCGGCGAACAACCAGGTCGACGACCTGCTCGGCGAGGTGAAAGAACGGGTCGCCAGCAACGAGCGCGTACTCGTCACGACCCTGACCAAGAGGATGGCCGAAGACCTCACCGAATATCTGCATGAGCTTGGCCTGCGCGTGCGGTATATGCACTCGGAGATCGATGCGATACAGCGCGTTGAGATATTGCGCGGCCTCCGGCTCGGCGAGTTCGATATCCTGGTGGGCATCAACCTCCTGCGGGAAGGCCTCGACCTGCCCGAGGTTGCTCTGGTCGCGATCCTCGATGCGGACCGGGAAGGATTTCTGCGCAGCGAGCGGTCGCTCATCCAGACCGCGGGCCGCGCGGCACGCAACGTGCGCAGCGAGGTCATCATGTACGCCGATGAGATAACCAGGTCGATGCGCAACGCAATGAGGGAAATGGAGCGGCGCCGGGAAAGGCAGATCAAATACAATGAGGAACACAATATCACGCCGCGCAGCATTATCAAAAGTCATGACGAAATAATGAGGACGACCGCGGTCGCCGACCGCATCATGAAAAAGGATCACGACGAGGATATCGGCATCGAAGAGCTCGGCCGGCTCCACCGTGAAATGGCGGAAGCAGTGGCCCTCCTCGAATTCGAACAGGCAGCAGGGATTAGGGACCGGATCAAGGCAATTAGACGCAGGATGGAGAAACATGAAGAAAAGAGACGTCAGAACGACGCGCCCAAAGAAAGACCGGAATAAGGCGCAATTCCTGAGCATCATCAAGCGCGCACTGAAAGAGGATATCGGGAAGGGCGACATTACAACGGATGCCGTGGTCTCGGCCGATGACCGCGCGCTGGGCATAATTTTCGCCAAGGAAGAGGGCGTTCTCTGCGGTGTCGACATCGCGCGCGGCGTATTCGAGCAACTCGATGCGACTATCGACTTTCAGAAACAGCTCAATGACGGGCATCTGCTCTCCCCGGGCGCCACGATCGCCATCGTGATCGGCAAGGCTGCGGTCTGTCTCACCGGCGAAAGGACGGCGCTCAATTTTCTCCAGCACCTGAGCGGGATCGCCACCCAGACCAGGAGGTTCGTCGATGCGGCCCAGGGCAAGGTGAAGATCCTTGATACCAGGAAGACGGCGCCCGGCATCAGGATCATAGAGAAGTACGCGGTGCGCACGGGCGGCGGCCAGAACCATCGCTTTGGCCTGTACGATATGGTCATGATCAAAGATAACCATATCCAGATCGCCGGAAGCATTACCGAAGCCGTGAACCGTGTGAGAAAACGCCGGACCAAGCGGTTCATCGAGGTCGAGCTAAAAACGATGGCCGAGCTGAACGAGGCCATCGCCCTCCGGATCGACCGTGTCATGCTCGATAACATGAACCTGCACCAGATCGCCGAGGCCGTGAAGCGGGTCCGGGACGCGTCGCCGGAAACTGAGATCGAAGTGAGCGGCGGGGTCGACCTCGATAACATCGCGCAGCTTGCCTCGTGCGGCGCCGATTATGTGTCGGTCGGAGCGCTGACCCACTCCGCAAGAGCGCTCGACATCGCCCTCCGGATGAAACCGCTAGGCCACAAAGCCATTTGAACAAAAAATCCCAGGATTTTCTCCATTCGCTGATCGACTACGAGAAGACACCGGGCTACGATTATGACCTCGATGCCTACAAGAATTTTCTCGATCATTTCGGCGCGCCGCACAAGCAACTGAGCAACGTCATCCTGATCGCCGGCACCAAAGGCAAGGGGGCGACCGCGGCGATCCTCGCCGCCTGTCTGATGAGTAATGGTTACCGGGTGGGACTGTACACGTCACCCCACCTCAGCGCAATGAACGAGCGGATCAGTGTCAACAACCGCAACATCAGTGATACGGATTTCGATCGATTAGTGGCGAAGGTGAAACCGGTGATCAAAAAGAAAACGGGCGCCCGGAGTTTCTTTGAAGCACTCACGACGATCGCTTTCCTATATTTCCTCGAACAGCGGGTCGACTTCACCGTGCTCGAGGTTGGCCTGGGCGGCCGGCTCGACGCTACAAATGCATCTGAGCCGCTGCTATCGGTCATAACGCGCGTCGGCTACGACCACATGAACCTGCTGGGCACGAGACTATCCCAGATCGCCGCAGAAAAAGCCGGTATCATTCGCCATAATGGCGCTTTGGTCACGATCCACCAACGGCCGGCGGTCGAACGTATCCTGCGCAAGGTCGCAAGGGAACGGTGGTCCACCGTTGTATTCGCCGAGGAACAACACCGGGTAAAAACCCTGTCGCAAACCATGGACGGTACCAAGATCCGCGTTCGCGGCAAGACCGGTGACTTCGAAACATTCCTGCCCCTGGCCGGGCCTCATCAGATCGAAAACCTGATCATTGCCCTGGCCGTGTTGAGCGAACTGAGGCGCGACGGCGTAAGGATCAGAACCGAGGCGGTAAAGCAGGGCGTGCAGCAGACAGTGCTCCGGGGCCGGTTCGAGATCGTGTCCAGGAGGCCGCTCGTGATATTCGACTGCGCCCATAACGAAGATTCGTTCAAAGCGCTCGAGAGAAATATTGAAATCCATAAGGTAAGGACATTCGATTTGGTTTTCGGAACGAACCGGGACAAGGATATACGATATTTTCTGCAGCATATCTGTCCAAGAGCAAGACAAGTGTTAATTGTCAAAGCGGACCACCCACGAGCAATGGAGCCGTGTGATCTGGTGCCGAAAGCACGCAAGTATCAGAAAAGGGCAACGACTGCGCGATCGGTACAAACTGCCCTGGATTTGCTATCACGGGCCAAAGAAAAACCGGTGGCGATTATCGTCACCGGTTCTTTCTATCTGTGGCAGAAGAAATGGGCGAAGTGAACTTCAGGTCGAAGAGAAAGATCACTCCAAGTCTTTCTTCATCCGGTCGTATTCATCCTTTGTTATCTCACCGCGAGCGTAACGCTTTTTCAGGATTTCAAGAGGAGTCTCCTCGCCGCCACGTCTCGGCCATTTATTGCTGCGTACGACAAAATATACTACCACACCGATCAAAACGAGCAGTATCAACCACATAAGCACACCTCCATATCCCCACGTCATGTGATCCCAATCACCCATCATGTGCCAACCCCCCGGATAATAGCACGCTGACGATGCCAGCAACAACAGAAAGATAAGACTCAACAATCTCATGATCTCCTCCTCAGATATTGTCGAATACACGCCTCAATTTCGACTCCACTTCGTCGGCCAGCTCCTGCAATGCCGCATTCTGTACTATTGCCATCGCTTCGGTCGGCTTCATTATGCCGATCCCCACCCTGACATCCCTTTCATACACTATGACATTGCATGGTAACAGCAAACCAATGTGCCATTCGGTAGAAATGGCCTTGTGGGCCAACTTCGGATTACATACTCCCAGTATCATGTATTTTGGAAAATCGATACTCAACTTCTCCTTGAACTTGGCCTGCACGTCAATTCTCGTCAGCACATTGAATCCCTCTTTCTGCAATTCTTCGTCTACCTTCACCATGGCATCATTGAATTTCAGATCGGTCTCCTTCACATAACCATAATTCATTCGTACCTCCCTGATGATTATACCACCCGCAATTGACTTGTCAAGCAATGCTCAGGTGCATCCTGAAGCAATCCTCCACCGTCTTCGTCTCATCGACCGCGGCGAATGCTGACTAGGTCCTCGACCGGGGAGATCACCACGATCCCATCACCCTTGTAACCCGTCCGCGCATTTTCTATTATTGCACCGCGTATCCTGTCTACTTCATCGTCATCGCACACTATTTCGAGCTTGACCATGGTCGTATATGTGCCGGCGTGGGCCGATGATATCTCAAGATGCTGTGGAGCGATCTCATCTCCCATGGCACGGATATCTATCGCCGTCAGCCGTGGGGCATCGATCTTTTTCAACGCGTGGACGACCTTATCAGACATATAGGTCCTGACATAGGCTTTTATCAACTTCACATAACCCCCAAGTCTTCGGATATGTATGCTTCCTGTGACATAATTTGCTGCAGCCTGAACCACATCCGAACATCCGCAATCACTCTGCCACCCGCCGTTCTTTTATCCAGGAATAAAGAACCGGCACAAGGATCAGGTTGGCGAAGGTTGCACTTACGAGACCGCCGATGATCGGCGCGGCCATCGGTTTGATCATTTCGGCGCCGGCTGAAGTGAAAAACATTATCGGCACAAGAGCAAGAACCGTGGTCAGTGCCGTCATCATGATCGGTCTTACGCGCAGCAATCCACCTTTCATGATCATGCTGCGCACCTCAGCAGTGTCCAGGGGTTTCTTCTCCTCAAATATTTTCTTGAAAACCGCCAATAATACCACTGCGTTATCGGTAGCAACACCAAAAAGCGCTATGAACCCGACCCACACCGCGGTGGAGAATTTAAAACCAAGAAGAAAAAGAGGAACTATCCCTCCGACCAGGGCAAAAGGCAGTCCTAATGCTACGATCAAGACCGATGCCACGTCCTTGAAAGCCATGTAGAGCAGCAGCAGTATTACCAGCAAACAGATCGGCAGGACCAGCGCCAATCGGTTTCTCGCTTCGACTTCAGATTCGAACTGCCCGCTCCAGCTGACATAGTATCCGGCTGGTATCTGCAGTCTGCCGGACGCGATCTCCTCGTCGACCACGCGCTGGGCGTTTCGGACGAAATCGACGAGACCGGCCACTTCTTGATCCACGTTTATGAACACCCTGAAATACGGCACGGTGTTTTCTGACTGTATCATTGCCGGGCCGACGGTCTTTCTGAAATTAACCAGAAGATCCATGGGCACCTGCGCACCGCCATGCGTCGGGATGAGTATGGCCGCAAGGGCCTCTGGATTGTCCCGGAAATCACGCATATACCGCACGCGCACCGGATACCTTTCCCGGCCTTCTACAGTCCTGGTTATGTTCATTCCACCGACCGCCATGGCAATAATATCCTGCAGCGCACCCAGGCTCACACCGTAGCGTGCGATCTGCTCACGGTCGATTCTAATTTCAAAATATGGGCGGTTGCCGATCCTTTCCGCGTACACGCTCGCCGCGCCTTTGACGATCGACACTACCGCCTCGAGCTCCGTGGCGATCTGTTCGACGACCTTCAGATCCGCACCAAAGACCTTGATACCGACCGGGGTCTGAATTCCTGTCGCGAGCATATCGATCCGGTTACGAATCGGCTGTGTCATGATGGGACTGACACCGGGGATCTTTGTCTTGGACTGGATCTCACTGATCAATTTTTCCCTGGTCATGCCTGCACGCCACAGTTTTTCCGGCCTGAGGTGAATGACCGTCTCGATCATCGTTACCGGCGCGGGGTCGGTCGCTGTTTCCGCACGTCCGAGTTTGCCCACAACCCACTCAACCTCGTCAGGAAATTCCTTCTTTATTATGATATCTTGTTTGCGCATGACCTCCATCACCTGCGCCATGGAAGCACCCGGCAGCAGTACCGGCATGAATAACAGGTCGCCTTCATTCAGCGGCGGCATGAATTCCTGTTTGACAAAAAATGATGTAGCAGCACCGATAATAAAGAAAAACACGAAAAGAAGCACGACAAGGCGTTTGTGATCAAGTGACCATCTGATGGCCGGATGGTATACGCGTCTCAACGCTCTCGAAACAATGTTCTCATCAGGTAAACGCAAGCGGCCGCGGATGGAGTAGTAGGCAAATGTTGGAAGAACGCAGATCGCGATGAGCGCCGCCCCGACTATCGCGAATGTCTTGGTATACGCTAATGGTCTGAACAACCTGCCCGCCTGCCCGGTCAACACGAATACGGGGATGAACCCGATGATCGTCGTGAGCAGAGCGAAAAACACGGGGCGACCAACCTCCTTTGCGCCGTCAACGCATATTTCGAGCCGGTCGGCCGGGCTCAATTTGCCCCGCTGCTGCCGCTCAGCGATCTTGCGGTAGATATTTTCGACCAGCACCGAACCGGCGTCGACCATCACCCCAATAGCTATTGCGATCCCGCCAAGCGACATGACATTCGCATCAATGCCGAAGATGCGCATGAAAATGAATGATATGAGAACGCCGAGCGGCAAGACCGCCGAGATTATTATGCCTCCTGAAAAATGTAGCAAAAAAACGACGATCACGAAGACCGTTATCAGTATTTCTTCAACCAGCGCGTCTCTCAGGGTGTTGCTCACGCGCCCGATCAATTCGGAGCGGTCATAGAAGGGAACGACCCGCACGCCAGGTGGCAAACCAAGCTTCAACTCTTCTATTCTGTCCTTCACCCCCCCGATAACCCTTGCCGGATTGTCCCCATGGCGCATAAGCACGACACCGCCAGTGACCTCAACGCCTGCTCTATCCAGCGCACCTCTTCTGAAGTCAGGACCGATGACAACCCTACCTACGTCCCGGACTAAGACGGGGACACCTTCACGTGTTGAAACCGCGATATTCTCCAGATCTTCGAGTTCCTTTATGAATCCAACACCTCTTATGATGAACTCTACCGAACCTGCCTCAAACACCTTTGCTCCAACGTCGATATTGGACCGTCTGACCGCGTTTATCACATCCATCACCGTCAGACCGTAGTGCCTCAGCCGGTAAGGATCCACATCGATCTGGTACTGTTTAACATAGCCGCCGACCGAGGCAACTTCCGACACGCCACTCACTGCGTTCAACCCGTAGCGGACATACCAGTCTTGAATGCTGCGCAATTCGCCCAAGTCATAGGTGGACTGTACCAACTCCTTTCCATCCACGGGACAATGACCGGGATTCGCAAAGGACTCTTGCGGATGATCAGGGCAATAGTAGCCGTTCTCAACGGTATACCAGAACACCTGGCCAAGTGAAGTTACATCAGGACCGAGCGTAACCTTTGCATCGGCCGGCAGATCGGTGCTCGCGAAACTCAACCTCTCGAGCACCCTGGTCCGCGCCCAGTAGAAGTCTACACCTTCCTCGAATATGAGATTAACCAGCCCGAATCCAAATGCCGATGTTGACCTGGTGGTCTTGACTCCCGGGATCCCCATCAACTTCGTTGTCAAGGGATAGAGAACCTGATCCTCGACATCCCTGGGGCTGCGTCCGGACCATTCCGCATATATGATGACCTGAAGATCGCCGATGTCCGGGATCGCATCTATCGGCGTATTACGGTACGAGAACACACCCCAGATAAGGATCAGTACGGTCGTACCGATGACGAGAAATCTGTTTCTCAGACAGAGATCGATGATCTTTTCTGTCATTCTATTCTCAAATTCAATGTTGGTGGTCCGCCGGCATCTGGTCACGTTCCTGAACACCAAGCGCACCGCCGTAGCTTATTGCGGCCGCACCGGTCAGACTGCTCTCGGAGTCGATCAGGAAATTGCCGTTGGTCACTATCATCTCATTTTCTGCCAATCCATCGATCACTTGATAATAGCGAGTGCCGGTGTGATCACCGTGCGCAATGCTCTGGTGGCCCAATTTCACGATACGCGGTTGAAACTGTCCGTTGCCGAGATACACCCAGACGACCTGTCGATTGCCACTATCCAGCACGGCTTCAAACGGTACTGCCAAAACCATTTCCTCGCCCTTTGTTCCACGGGCCCGCAGCGGTACCGCGAGCCTGGCATCGACATACAGACCGGACGTCAGCGCAGGCTCGAACCCATCGAGTCTTATTCTGACCGTTGCGGCACGTGTATTCTCATCGACGACCGGGCTGATCGATTCAACGCGGCCCTTGAATTCACGACCGGGCAAGGCCTTCGACACGATTGTCGCCTGCTGTCCCCTTGTTATCCAGGCAACATCCGGTTCGTACGCAGCAGCATACACCCAGTTGTGACCATCGGGGATCACCAATGACCTTTGGACTATCCTTGTCCTTTTCAGATCTCTGATCTCAGCATGATCCATACCAAGTAGTCTCAGTTTGTATTCAGAGCTCTCCACGAGATGCACAGCTCTTTCCCGCGCCACACCGGCCTTTCCGATCATATCACTCATCTCGAGGGCGTTGACATATTCTTCCTGAGCCGTCACCAGCTCCGGGTCATAAGCCACGGCACCGACAAGACGCAATTCCCTGTGCAATTGCTGGCGCCTGACCGGTACCATTCTGATACCCGCCAGTTCGATCCCCCGATCATCAAGGCCTAATATGTTGCTCGACTCACCGGGTCCGTACACCGGGGTCAAGTTCATACCACAAATCGGGCAACTCCCTTCGTCGTCGGACCTGACTTCGGGGTGCATCGTGCATGTCCAGTAAAGAACTTCGGGGTCTTCGCGTGCTTCACTTCTGTTCGTTTGTTCATGATGCAGTATATTGACATACTTTTCCGGGTTCTGAATGAATTGTTCATCACAACCCGGGCAACACGTGTAATACAGCTGGTCCTTGTATTTGACGACCCGTGTTTGTTCGTCTATCACAAATGAATCGCCGACCACCACGCACAGTGCTCTCGTGCCGATCAGGCTTCGGTCCAGCTCCACCTTCTGCGCTTTCTCGCCAAAAAGAAGCGTAAAGGCAGACATTACGACAACTATAACGAAGATAATTAATGCAATGATTTTTGCGGACATGAAACCTCCTTTCCTATTCCACATACCCTATGATCTGTTCCAGCCTTGCCGTAGCCATGAACAGATTCGCGTAGGCCTCCTCAAAAGCGTACTCGGCCTGGACGAGCGATTTCTCGCTTTCCAGCAAAGTATGAAAATCAATCCGGTTAAGCTTGTACGCCGCGAGTGCCGACTTCAAGGCAGTCTCGGCCTGGGGTAGAATTGAATTTCCGTACAATTGTACGGTTCTCCGATACTTATCGATCCGGACCTTCGCTTCCTTTACATCCAGGAGAGTCACATTCTCCATCAGTTCATAGCGAGCCGATGCACTGCGTAGAAGTGAATGTGCCTCGCGGATCATCTTGTCCTGTTTGCCCCAGAACCAGATGGGAACGCTGAGACCCACCATGTATTTGCTATTACTCATGTTATCGATCATCAACTCGTGCGTGTACCTGAATACTAAATCCGGCAGATAGCTCTGCCTGGCCACCGACAAGGCAAGCTGTGCTTCCCTTCGTTTCAGTTCAGAAGCCCTCAATTGAGGTCTGTTTGTAATGGCCAATTCGTATAGTCTTGATAAGGGAAGCGTATCCACTGACTGCACGGGTCTACCCTGCAGCTCTAGCTTATCATCAAGGTCCCGGTTGAGAAGAGTATTCAGATACGACTCAACAATACCGAGGTCATCATGAAGAGACGAAAGTTCATTCTCGGCCCTTGCCAATTCAACCTCCGCGATCAAAACCTCTGCTTGAGAAGCCTCATTGATCGAATACTTCTGCCGGCCAACACCATGTATCTGCTTCAGAAACGAGATGGACTTCTCCGTCGCTCCGATCTTTCCCTTGAGCAGCAGGAATGCCGCGTATGCTTCCTTCACATCTCTGATCAGCATGTTTTTCTTATCTTCATAGAGCAGGTATTTTTGATCCGCACCGAGTCTTGCGAGATCATACCGTTTTGTGATCTTTGTGAGAAAAGGTATTTGCTGGGTAACGCTATACATTGTCATTTCACCGCTGAATTCCACGGCAACGAGAGGATCGGGCAGGTAACGTGGCCACGATATACCGTATCCTGCTGCTTCGTATTCAGCGCTCATTGCCTGTAATTCAGGATTATTTGACTTCGCCTCTTCAATCAAGGCACTAAGTTCCAGCTCGGACCCGTTTGCCGTGTGGCCCAAGATGAACAAACTCACGATACCGATAACTAAGAACTTGCCTTTGTTGTTCACAATCATAGTAGACGCACCAAACCCCCGTTAGTTACGCATCAAACAAGATGCCGCGACCTAAGCGGGAATCTACACGAGAAAACCGGTGTCTGCCTATGACTTAGAGAGATGTCTTTCGTGGCAGACACCGGCTGGGAGGAACGAATAGGATAGCTCCTATGCTTTTCCCCTTTGTTTGACTCTACTGTATCTGACGCCCGTTATAGAAAAAAGTTACGCGCAAAACCTCATATCGAACCGAAGATGTTCTTGATGAACTGTCTCATGTTCTGCCAGGGTAATGCCTGGAGTACACGATTACCTGGAGGATGTTAATAGGCACGGGTCTGCGGTGCGCCACACGGACGATGCGTTTTGTCCGAGGAATTTGGATTCTGCATGCATTCAATACACTCGCTCTGTTCTCTGCATGCCCTGATGGCCTCCTCAAATCTCTCACGGTCCGGCTCGCCGGCATGTTGTTTAGCATGCTCCAGCAAGGCTAACTGGGTTCGGTTACATCTGGCAACCTGCGCGATCAGCAGCGCCGCGTCTTCTGTATTCAGCAATTCTATGTGGGCAATAGCGAGCCTTGTTTGATTCAGCATATCGATCAGTAATCCGCTATCGAGAGGCCGACCTGGTTCAACGAAGCACGCTAGTTCCTTCGTTCTTCTATCAGCGAATATCACGTGGAGCCTTGCCTTGCCTGCGGCGTCGAAAGTCATGGAATACTGCACGCGCTCAGCGACTCGCTTCACAGGATAGAGCGCATCGCCAGGCAGACTATTGGCGCTCAGCATAACCGTGGTCATCGCGGCCAGCAATACGAGCACGACGGTCGCTGTCATCCTGACGAGCATCGGACTGAAGACGAATATGTCCCGTATTGCGAAGAGTTTTGCCGTCCGCTTCTCCTTAGAGAGTGCCTGGGCTTTCCTGACCGTTGCCATCACCCGATGGACATCTGGTTCGGGTTTGGACAAACCGCCAATCTGCTTATATAACTCTAATAATGGCAACAGCTCATCAGCATACGCGCCGTGATCACGCAGCCGATCTCCAACGTTCTTGCCCTCGTTCACATCAGCAATCAGCTGATCAAGTATATCCTCAATTTTTTTCTGCATGTCCTCGCCCTGAGAAGTACTCGCGCAAAGCCCTCAGCGCCCTGAATTGAAGCACCTTTACTGCGCCCACTGATCTGCCCAGTATCTCGGCGACCTCATTATTTGCATAACCCTCGATGAACTTCAGGATTATCACCTGCCTTTGATCTTCAGTCAACTGCTCCATTCCTTGTCGTAATTTCTCCCTTGTCATGATCTGCTTGCTAAAATCCTCCGATTTCGTCAATTCCTTCCGGGGGATATCGTTCAAACTGATCTCCGAACGCATCGCGCGGCGACGATAGAAATCGATCAGCCGGTTGCGCGCGATACGATACATCCAGGCATTGAAATTGCCCCGCTGCTGCTTCAGTCCCTTGATGACCTTAAGTACAACCTCGCTGGTCAGATCATCGGTATCTTCCGGCTGCGCAACGCGGTAGTACATAAAGGCATACACATGTGAATAGACATATATCGACAACCGCTCGAGCGCGGCTTCGTCATCTTCCTTGCCGCGCCGGACAAGATCGGCAAGCTCGTCACGGCTGACATCCTTGCCCATGAGTAAAGACGAACGATCGGTCATAAAGTTACGGTTCTATTATACGTAATCAAGACAGCAAGTCAATTTCTGCGAACACCACGGGTCAGAAGGAACTTGACAATAACCTACTAATTTGATAGAATATACCATGCGCTTCACCACGATGACGACCTATGCAGTACAGGCCATGCTCGAACTGGCGGTCCAGCCGGCCGGCATCGTCGTTTCGCTCAGGGAGATCGCGAGCCGGCAGGGCATCAAAGCCAAGTATCTTGAACAGATATTCATGAAATTGAATCACGCCGGCCTGGTCAAGAGCAAGAAAGGTCCGGGCGGCGGATACTATATCGGCCGGCCGATCAAGGCCATCAGGATCGCCGAGATCATGGAAGCGGTCGGTGAATCGAACGCACCGGTGCACTGTCTGAATTCGGGGACCGGCGCGAACTGCGCTCGTTCCGGAGATTGTTCGATGCGGCGTTACTGGAAAAGAATGAAAGACACGATCGATGAGTTCCTTGATTCGTCGACGCTCTACGACATCATGCAGGAAAAGAGCAAAGAATGATAGGCCGCGCTGCGTGTATCTTGAACGAGGCTCCCAATGGTCAAACTGCCTGAAATCGGCAAGATATCGGCCGAAGCATTCAACCAGTTGATCTTCCCCCATCTCGGCGCGTTCCGTCCCGAGGTACTGGTCGGGCCCCAGCACGGGGTCGATGTGGGAATCATCGAAATCGGGAACAAGGCCGTTGCCATGACCAGCGACCCGGTCTTCATTGTCCCGGAGTACGGGCTGGAAAAGGCAGCATGGTTTGCGATCCACATCCTCGCTTCTGATGTCGTCACGTCAGGACTGCCGCCCGCGTATCTGGCGATCGACCTCAATCTGCCGATCACGATGACCGAAGACGAGCTCGCGACGGTCTGGAATACGATCGACCGCGAGAGCGGGAAAATGTCCATGGCGATCGTGTGCGGCCACACGGCAAGATACGAGAATTGCCACTATCCCATGGTCGGCGGCGCGACCGTGCTCGCAGTCGGCGGCCTCGACCAATACGTTACGCCCAGGTTCGCCCGGGCCGGCGACCAGTTGATCATTACCAAGGGACCGGCGATCGAAGCGGCCGGCATCTTCGCCACCATGTTTCCCCGGTACATCGCCAAGCACTACGGCGAGGAATTCGCCCGGGCCGCGCAGGATCTGTTCTTCAAGATGTCGGTCGTCGACGACGCGTTGACCGCCGCGAGTGTCGGTGTGCGCGACAATGGGGTCTCGGCCATGCACGATGCAACCGAATGCGGCATATGGGGCGGTATCTATGAGATCGCCCAGGCCGCCGGCCTGGGCGCGCGGATCGATAAATCGCTCATCGTCGCGGAAGATCATGTCCGCGAGATCTGCGACCTCTTCAAGATCGATCCCTACAAGTCGATCAGCGAGGGAACGCTGCTCGTAACCTGCCGCGAACCCAAAGCCAGCGATCTGATCACACTCCTCGCCGGGAAAGGTATAAAGGCTTCGATCGTCGGCGAACTGACCCGGCCGGAACACGGAATATCCGTGATCGAAGATGGTCGAGAAAGAAAATTAGAACATCCCCAGGTCGATCCTTTCTGGAACGCCTTCTACACAGCATTGAAGAACTACCAGGTTCTGGAATTCTGAAATGAAGAACGGAGCGCGCCAGATCTACCTCGATAACAACGCGACGACGCCCGTTGATCCACGCGTGTTCGAAACGATGCGCCCATATTTTAGCGAGATAGCAGGTAATCCCTCTTCGATCCATTCAGCCGGCCAGCAGGCGCGCCGCGCAATAGAAGAAGCGCGCGCACGGACTGCCGCGCTCTTGGGCTGCCGGGTCGAGGAGATCTATTTCACGTCCGGCGGCACCGAGTCGAACAACATCACCATCAAGGGAACCGCTTTGGCCCAGGACAAGCGAAAGAAGATAATCGCCTCGGCGATCGAACACCATGCCGTGCTCGAGCCCTGCATCTATCTGCGCCGGTTCGGTTTCGAACTCGTGAAGATACCGGTCGACCAGCACGGCACGGTCGATCTGGACTCTCTCGGCCGCGCCCTGGACGATAACGCGCTCCTGGTCTCGGTCATGCACGCGAACAATGAAGTCGGAACGATCCAGCCGATCCAGGAGATAAGCAAACTCGCCCACCAGCACGGCGCACTTTTTCATACCGACGCCGTGCAGACGGCCGGCAAGATCCCGGTCGACGTCCAGGCCATGGGGATCGACATGCTGTCGCTCTCCGGCCATAAATTCTACGGACCCAAAGGCGCTGGCGCGCTCTTTGCGCGGCGCGGGATACGGTTCGATCCGCTCGTCCATGGCGGCCATCACGAGCGGAACAAGCGCGCCGGCACCGAGAACGTACCCGGGATCGCGGGCCTGGGCAAGGCATGCGAGATCGCCGCAAGCGATATGGCCGAAGAAGAATTGCGGATCAGAGGACTGCGCGACCGGCTGTGGCAGGGAATCCAGGGGGCGATCACCGAGATCCGCCTGAATGGCCATCCTGACCAGCGGCTGTCCGGCACCCTCAACTTTTCGGTGCGGTACGTGGAAGGCGAATCAATGCTGCTCAAACTCGACCAGGAGCAGATCTGTGCTTCGAGCGGTTCAGCCTGCACTTCGGGCAGCCTCGAACCATCGCACGTGCTCCTTGCCATGGGCCTGCCCCATGACCTGGCGCACGGCAGCCTGCGTTTTTCCCTGGGAAGGTTCAACACCGAGGCGGATATCGATCGCGTGATAGAGGTGCTACCCTCCATCGTCGACCAACTCAGGGCGATCTCTCCGCTGTACAAGAAGTGAACGGATGCGGATGGGTATGGACGAGGAGTGGTGATGCAGTATTCGGAAAAAGTAATGGACCATTTTATGAACCCGCGCAATGTCGGTGAGATAGAAAAGGCCGACGGCGTCGGAACATGCGGCAATCCGGTATGCGGCGATCTGATGACCTTCTATATCAAGGTCGAACCCCGTAACCATGATCCTCATCTGGCGCGTATCGCGGAGATACGTTTCAAGACCTTCGGCTGCGGGGCCGCGATCGCGGTGGCATCGATGGCCAGCGAAATGGCGCAGGGCAAGACCCTGTCCGAGGTCATTGCCATGTCACGCGATGATGTAGCATGCCAGCTCGACGGCTTGCCGCCGGCTAAAATGCATTGCTCGAACATGGGCGTTCAGGCGATCCAGGAAGCAATCAAAGATTACCTGACAAAGACCGGCCGGCACGACATCGCAAGCACGATCAAGGGCTGCCCGCGGGCCGTCCACTGACCGCCACCGGTTGAGCCCCAGACCGGGCATCAATCCCCATGGCGCGGACATGAATAATCAGGACGATACCGTTGACTTGATCCAGCAGGCGCTGACCGGCGAAGAGCGCGCCTGCCAGTCCATATTGAACCTGTACAAAGGAAGGATCTTCAGTTACGTCTACCGTCTGGTCCATAACTACCACGACGCCGAAGATATCACGTTCGACACGTTCATCAAGTGTTTCAGATCGCTCGCAATGTTCGATCAATCGAAGCCGTTCACGACCTGGTTGTTCACGATCGCCCACAACCTGACCGTCGACTATTTCCGCAAGCACAAGACCCCGCCCGAGTACCTCGTTGAAATGCATCCTGGCGGCGATGATCCGGTCACGGAATACGAAAGAAAACGCCGGGCTGAGATCGTCGACGATGCCCTTGCCCGGCTGGCGCCGGTCGACCGGGAGCTGGTTATTCTCTTTCATAAAGAAGAACATTCCTATCAAGAGATCGCCGGGATAATGAACCTGCCGGTCACGACCATAAAGACCCGGCTGCACCGGGCACGAAAGAAGCTGCACGACATCGTCTGCCGAAAACGGAACAAACCATGAAACCTGACCGCGATTATTGCGTATTACCTATTGATGAAGCATGAAGAGATAGCAAGACTAATCCACAAGAAACTGGACCGGGAGATCAGCCCGGACGAGCAACGCAGTCTGGACAAACATCTGACAGACTGCCCTGGATGCGCGCTCCTGTATGAGGAGATGATGGGTATGGACCGTTCGCTCAAGCAACTCACCGAGTTCTACCCCCGGCGCAATTTCAACGGACTCGTCCTCGCCCGGCTCGGATTCGTCAGGAAGTACGTCTGGACCAGGGCCGCCGCGGTCGTTACCGGCGCCTGGCTTGCGACCCTTATTTGCATCTTCCATTCACCCCTCCCGGCACAGCTGCTGGGCCGTCTCGCAACATCGGTCCCGGCCCTTGTTCGGTTGTACGACAAGGCCGCGATCGTCTGCGCCTCGCTCACTAAAGTCCTGGCGCCGTTCGTCAGGATCCCGTTCGATACAGCCTACCCGATGATCGGAATAGTCTTGAGTATTCTGTTCATCTATTTCTTAGGTAACACGCTGCAAAAGGAGAAAAAATGCAATATCTGAGATCTATGTTGTTCATCATTGCGATCATGGCTGGTCCGGTCCTGGCCAATAATCAAGCATACGTCGGTATGCTCCCGGAGATCGAAGTAACGGCACTTAGATACAACAACGAAGATGTCGCCTGGAGTGGACTTATGCCCGAGGTTACGGTAACGGCTCCGCGGCCGGCATACCGAGAGTCCGGACGGCAGCGCGCGCTCCATACTGTGACCCTGGCCACGGCAAAACCCGCTGGTCAGAGTCCGGCTGCGTATCAGTATGACGCGCGTAATATTCAGATCGCCGGTCCTGGAACGATCATCGCGGATCCTGCGGCGCTGAAGTTCAGCGGCGACTATTACCTGCCCGACACCGATACGGTTGCCGATGATATTACGATCACCAGCGGTAACGCGCAGATCGACGGTGTAATAAAAGGCGACCTGGCCGTGCTCGGCGGCACCGTGAACATCAAAGGCATGGTCAAAGGTGATGTCGCGGTCATGGGCGGCAACCTTGACTTGTTCGGAACCATTGACGGCGATGCCGCGGTATTTGGCGGCAACATCAAAAACCGGGGCGCGATCAAGGGCGACCTGCACGTGGTCGGCGGCACGGTGTACCTCGATTCGGCGTCCGTGGTCCAGGGCAATATAAGCATGGTCGGCGGAACGGTCGAGCGGGACGAAAACGCGGTGGTCGAGGGTAAGATCGAATCGGTTGAGATCAAAGCCCTGGAAAAGATCCTGCCGCGCATCAGCCGAACGTTCAGGCTGCCCGGTGTCGTCCCCGGGGTCAAGGTATTCCCCCGTGTCATGTCGCTCGGCATGCTGGCCGTGCTGTTCGTCCTCAATATCCTGATCGTCCTGATCTTTCCGGCGGCGACCGAGTACATTGCGGAAGAGATCAAGCAGAGCGTATGGGCCTCATTGGGACTCGGCATCGCCCTGCAGATCCTCTTCATCCCATTGATCATACTCTTCGCCGTTTCCATCATCGGCATCCCGCTCATCGTATTCCTCCCGCTTGCGGTCTTTGTGGCGGCGCTATTCGGCATTGCCGCGCTTGCACTTGTCGTGGGCGAGCGCGTGTCCCGGGGTTTTGGCTGGAAAGTTGATACCCAGGCCGGCAGATTCAGCCTTGGCTGGCTCGCCTTGATGCTCATTCCGATCATCGTTACGCTCATCGGGACGCCAATACTCGTATTCAGCTGGTTTGTTTACTACTTCGTGGTTACGATCGGCACGGGCAGCGTGATCTACGCCCTCATAACGAGAAGAAAGAAAGCACCGGTCACGGCGTGAAAGTAACGGGCAGAATCGAAAGAAGCCCCGCCTGCGGCGGGGCTTCTTCCTACACGTCCATGTTGCATCCCGGCGATATCCGCATATAATTGAGCGTGCTTAGTATCGACCGGGCAAAGCAGCTCATTGAAGCCGGCAGTTTTGATGAATTCGATGATATCCTGACCGACCTGATAACCGACAAAGACGTCAAGCTGCACCAGTACTTCGATATTGCCAATGAGTTGAAAACCAGAGGTCAATCGGCCCGGGCCTGTCTCATGCTCGAATTGCTCGGTGAACACCTTGAAGCACAACGCGATTACCGAAGCGCCATCGAAGTGCAAAAAGCCCTGCTCCATTTTCACGAGGAGAGCCCGCCGATACGGAAGAAGATCGTCGAACTCTACCGCCGGCAGCATGATGGTTCGCAGCATCTTGAAGATTACCTCGAACGGTCCGGCCTGGTGACGGACGGGCCGATCATGAAAGCCATCCAGAGATTCGATGAGTACATGACCTACGACATCGGCAAGTGCTTCTATTTCGAGCGCTACGGCATGGGCGAGGTCGTCGCGGTCATCCCCGAGAAAAGAGAGATCGTCGTGGACTTCGAGAAAAAGCCGAAGCATTTCCTGCCAATCGACGTTGCGCGCGGACTGCTTTCGCCGATCGATGAACAACATTTCCTCTACGCCAAGAGGAATGACATTGAAAGACTGCGGTCAATGGCATCCTCCCAGCCCGCCGAGACGGTGATCGCACTGCTCCGCAGTTTCAATGAACCGCTGACGGCATCTCAAATAAAGACCCAGCTCGAAGGCGTCGTGGAAGATGATGAACTGAGCCGATTCTGGGAGAAAGTGCGCAAGATCCTCGAAAAACACGAGAACGTGAGGGTCGAGGGGAAAACGACCAAGATGTACGCGTATGTCGGGTCCACCGCCGATAAGACCCGCCACGCGGTCGAGGCCTTTCACAAAGCGGGGCCAAATGACCGGTACCGGCTGGCGCAGGACTATGCCAGCATGATGCCCGCCGTATTTGAATCGCTGGCGCCGTATCTGGCCGAACTGGGGAGGGAGACGCAAAAAGACCACGCGGGTCTTGCCCTGGACATCCTCATGCTGCTTGCGGAGACCGGCCATGAAGTAGAACCCGGTTATTCGATCGACGATCTCCTATCATCGCACACCCCCGGGCAAATACTACGCGAAATGACCAACCATCAGCATCGCGACCGTTTCCTGTCCGCGGTCAAAGAAAAATACCCTGACCAGTGGGCGGCGACCGCAACAAGCATGATATTCGACGCCGAGGATACGCGGCTACTCAATGTGGTTATCGATCATCTCGATGACATGCCGTCCGTCCAGCAGGATATCTACGACCGGATAATCACCATGCCGGCGCAGTATCCAAAACACTATCACTGGATGCTGAGAAAGATCGAATCCGGCGGACTCGAAGCGTATTTGACACCGGCCTTGGTCACAAGACTGATCGCCAGTCTTGAACATGTGCCCGGCGTCAAGACGACGGCACGAAAGATCCTCGCCCTCGAGCGGTTCGACAGTGTCGCGGTCAAAGCGCAGAGCGCCGAAGCGCAGAGGATCCGCAATGCGCTGAAAAGCAGCACCGTGTTGAGCGAGCACGAGAAAAAGAGTTACCTGCGGATCCTCGACTATCACTTTCCAGAACTTGCCGAAAAGAAAACCGGCGCTATCTATTCGACCCGCGCCGCGCTCAGCAAGAAGAAAGCCGAACTCGAACGATTGCTCGTGGTTGACATACCGGCCAACAAAAAGGAGATCGGACGGGCGCGCGAGTACGGCGACCTGAGCGAAAACTTCGAATACAAGGCGGCCAAGGAGCGTCAGGACCAACTTTATGCCCGGGTCAAGGCTCTTGAGTCGGAACTGGTGAATGTGAAGGTGATCGATCCGGCAATCGTCGCGACCGATTGCGTAAGCATCGGCACCGCAGTAAAGCTGCAGAGTACGACAGACGATTCTGTCGTCGAGTACGCGATACTGGGCCGGTGGGATACTGACCTGCCCAACAAAGTCATTTCCAATGAAGCCCCGCTCGCGCAGTCCATGCTGGGCAAGAAAAATGGCGACCGCATGACGATCGATGGCATCGAATACGTTATCGTCGAGATCAAACGAGCCCTGTAGAAAATATCCAACCCGTCATTAACCGGCCGCGCCTTGTGCCGGTGGCAGCTTCGCGACCGGACGTGTTTTTATTTGAATATCTTCAGGCCCTTGCCCACGATCGTGTTCAGTTGTTCCTTGAAAAAATCGGTGCTGTCTACAATGTGTTTGGGGACCACCTGGCAGTAATACAACCAGGACCTCCGGATCTCCGGGCCCAGGAGTTCAGCGATCGTACCGTCTCTCAACCCCTGTTCAACACGCACTCTGTTGTATTGCACGAGATCCGACGCCAGCGCCTTGGCCAGGCGGCGCGCTCTTTCGTGCCATTTCCTGTCCTCCTCGCTCAGTTCGGTACCGGAGGGCTGCACTTTTCTCGCGACGGCCTCTTCAACGACCTTGCGCTCGGTTTCGACCTTCCTGGGTAATTCTATTTGGGGTGGTCTCTCGACGACGGGCGGTTGTTCTGTACGCTGTCCGGCGGCCAGCCGCGGGGCGGGCGTCGGCGTCCGATCGATCATCATGTCTCCGGCTTTGCTTGTTGTCGGCGCGGCGGGCTTTCTGATGTAGATAATATTACCGCACTTCTTGCAGCGTACCTTGACCCCCGACGCCGGGATCTTCTTGTCGTCGACATTGTATTTTGCCGGACAACGGCTGCACTCAACAATCATCTTTGATCCGCTGGTATATCAGCTGGCATCTGCCCCGCAGTTCATCGAGCGTGCCATTGTTGCGAATCACGAAATCCGCTTGCGCCATCATCTCTTCATTATCCTTCTGCATCGAACGGATCTTTGAAAACAATCCATGACCAATGCCTTTCGCTTCTACCCGGCCTCTCGTCTTTTTGGGATGAGCCGTGACCAGGATCTTATGGTCGCACAGCGCGGCGATCTCAGGCCACTCGAAGAGCAATGCTGCGTCGATAACGATGATCCCGGACTTCAAGCCATCAACCCTGGCGGCTATTTTCTGCGTCAGGAGCGGATGAGAAATGCGGTTCAGATATTCGAGCCCTGCTCGATCTGAGAAGACCAAATCCCGCAATTTCTTTTTGTCAATCTTGCATCCGGATCTGAACATTATCCACTCCCCGAATCTCTTCTTCAACGCCGGTGTTATGTCCGGTAACACCTCCCAGCCGACCTCATCCGCCGCGATACAGGTCGCACCGAGCTCCCGGAAGAAATTCGCCACGGTCGTCTTGCCCGTTGCGATATTCCCGCCGATGCCAATGACGACTCTTGCTCCCGGGCGCATGGAAACACGCCCTCAAAGACGCCTGAAACAGACCGTCGCGTTATGACCGCCAAAACCCAGGGAATTGGATAGGGCGTGAGCGATCTTGACCGTCCGCGGTCCGGGTCCGTTGCGCACGATATCCAATCCCGCGCACTCCGGGTCCGGATCTTCCAGGTTCAAGGTCGGGTGAACGGTCTGATGGACGATCGACAGGATCGTGACTACCGCCTCTATCGCACCGGCCGCACCCAGGCTGTGGCCGAGCATCGACTTGGTCGCATTCAGCACAATCTTCCCGGCCTGCGCGCCAAAGAGATCCTTTATCGCCCGGGCCTCGAACTTATCATTTAATTCGGTCGATGTACCGTGGGTGTTGATATAGTCTATGTCTTCGATGCAACAACCCGCTTCCTTGATCGCCCGGGCCATGGACCGGCGCGCACCCTCGCCCTCAGGCGCTGGTGCGGTGATGTGATAGCCGTCGCCGGTCGCGCCAAAGCCCGATATCTCGCAATATATCTTCGCACCCCTTTGCCGCGCGGCATCCAGTTCCTCCAGCACGAGCACGGCTGCGCCTTCGGCCATGACGAAACCGTCCCGCGCCTTATCGAACGGCCTCGAGGCTTTCTGGGGTTCGTCATTGCGGCGCGAAAGGGCGCGCATGTTGCTGAACCCGGCCAGGGCAAAAGGCGTTATTGATGCCTCTGCACCACCGGTCACCATCACATCGGCATCGCCATACTTTATCGCCCGGAATGAATCACCGATGGCGTGAGCGCCCGAAGCACACGCCGAGACCGTGGTGTAGTTCGGACCCTTCAATCCCCAGTGAATGGACACATACCCCGAGGTCATGTCACAGATCATCATCGGAATCAGAAAAGGCGACACACGTCCCGGACCCTGCTCGATGAATTTCGTGTGCTCGGCTTCCCATGTCCGCAGACCACCGATGCCCGAACCGATTATCACACCAACCCGGTCCGGGTCGTACTTGCTGAAGTCGATCCCGGCCCCGGCCACTGCCTCAATGGCTGACCAGAGCGCCAGTTGCACGCACCGGTCGAGCCGCTTCGCCGATTTCGGAGGAATCCTCTCGTCCGGGCTGAAACCCTTTACCTCGCCCGCAATCTTCACCGCATGATCGGACGTGTCAAACGACGCGATCCGGTCGATCCCGCTCCGGCCCTGGAGCAGACCGTCCCACGTCGTTCTGACATCTTTGCCCAGCGGGGTAATGGCACCCAGCCCGGTGACAACGACCCTTCTCATAGTTATTTCAGCTTCCCCTCGAGATAGGTCACGGCCTTGCCCACGTTATCGAGTTTCTGTGCTTCCTCTTCGGATATCTGGAGCCCGAACTTCTCCTCGAATGCCATGATCAGCTCAACCGTATCGAGCGAATCCGCACCAAGGTCTTCGATGAACTTGGCATCCATCGTCACTTTTTCTGGTGGTACATGCAGTTGTTCCACGATTATGTTCTTCACATCATCAAAAAGCGCCATCTTTTCCTCCCTTCAATATCAACCGTTCAAGGCACTGACCGGCCGGCCAATTGCCCTCTCAATGCATCACCATTCCCCCATCGATGCATATTGTCTGGCCAGTAATGTAGGAAGCCTGCTCCGACGCCAGGAATAGAACAAGCTCCGCAACATCCTTTGGTTCGCCAAATCGATTCAAGGGGATGAACTTCAGGTAATTCTGCCTTATGTCATCCGGGATGGCATCGGTCATTCTCGTCCTGATGAAACCCGGCGCCACTGCATTGACGTTTATGTTGCGGCTCGCCAGCTCTTTGGCGCACGACTTGGTTAGCGCGATGATCCCGGCCTTGCTCGCGGCGTAGTTCGCCTGTCCGATGTTGCCTATAATACCGATGATCGAAGCCACATTGACGATCCGGCCGTAGCGCTGCTTCATCATGTGGCGCACCACGGCCCTGGTTACGAGAAAAGCACCAGTTAAATTGACCTCGAGAACGCGGTCCCAGTCCGCCTTGGACATGCGGATAAGAAGCTTGTCATTGGTTATCCCCGCGTTGTTGACAAGAATGTCTATCCTGCCGTTATCTTCGACTATCCGGTCTACGGTACGGATGACGGCCTCTTCATCGCCGACATCGAGGTCATAGAACCTTGATATCCCGCCGAGCTCGGCAGCCAGCTTCTCGCCCTGTTCCCGGTCCACGTCTCCGACGGCTACTCGTATCTCTTGCCGCGCAAAGCGTCTGGCAATTGCGGCACCAATACCCGCCGCGCCGCCGGTGATCAGGGCGATCCTCGTCTCCACAGCCATCATGAAATTCTATTCAATTTTGCATTGATGTCAAGTGCACGGGGCCCCGGCCTCGTCGATCGTGCGCGTGAACGACGCCCTATGCCAGCTGGTACTCCTGCCAGCGCGCGGCCAGGTTCGGATCGGCTATCGTCGCCAGTATGTAATCGCAGAAGTCACGCCCCGCCGCACCGGTCGAACGCCCGGTCATCACGAGTTTCTTCTCGTATTGGCCGCAGATGTCCAGTGCCATCCCCAGCCGGCTGCCGAGTTCCACATAACCGATGTGATTGAGCAACATCGAGCCAGCCCGAATGACACTGCTCGGATCTGCATACTGCGCTCTGCC
The DNA here is from genome assembly GCA_014859085.1 of Caldifarciminota bacterium. Classification (GTDB taxonomy): domain Bacteria; phylum Hydrothermota; class Tepidihabitantia; order SM23-42; family SM23-42; genus SM23-42. The sequence continues at coordinate 36,080 of JACUUY010000001.1, read as the reverse complement.
TTCTTTTACCATGCGCGGTGCACTGCCGTGGATCGCTTCAAACATTGCATAGCGCTTGCCGATATTGGCGCTGCCGGCCGTGCCGACCCCACCCTGGAATTCGGCGGCTTCGTCGGTGAGGATGTCCCCATAGAGATTGGGCAAGACCATCACCTTGAATTCCCGGCGCCGCTTCTCATCGACCAACTTCGCCGTCATTATGTCGATGAACCAATCGTCCGCTTCGATCCCCGGATATTGTTTGGCGATCTCATAGAATGTCTTGAGGAACAGCCCGTCCGTCGTCTTCACGACATTCGCCTTGGTGACCGCGGTCACACGGCTCTGCTTGTTCTTCCGGGCGTATTCGAACGCCAGTTTGATGATCCGCTGGCTCCCTGGTTTGGTCGTAAGCTTAAAATCGATCGCAATGTCCGGCGTCACCTCAATGCCGAACGGGCCAAGCGCGTAGACATCCTCGGTATTCTCCCGGAAGAACATCCAATCGATGCCCAGTTTGGGGACCCGCACCGGCCGGACATTGGCAAAGAGATCGAGCTCCTTGCGCACCGCCACGTTGGCGCTTTCGATGTTAGGCCAGGGATCGCCCTTCTTGGGCGTCGTTGTCGGACCTTTCAGGGTGACGTGGCATTTCTTTATCTCGACAAGCACGTCGTCCGGGATCGCCTTGTTGACTTCGGCTCTCCGCTCGATGGTCATGCCTTCGATCGCGCGGAATTCGACCTTGCCCTTTGCCACCTCGTCCTCGAGCAGATGCTCGAGCACCCGCTGCGCTTCACCGGTGATGTACGGACCGATGCCGTCGCCGCCCAGGATACCGATGACAATGGGCTTCAATTTTGCATAGTCGATCCAATCCTGCGCCTTTTTCAGACGCGTCACCCTTGCCAGCTGGGTCTCGAGTATCCCCCGGAAATGTTCCTGCGCCCGCACGATCGAGACCGGCGCGGCTTTCTTCACCATCTTCTTCCGGGCCGGCCGCTTCGTCGTTACACGTCTCACTCCCTTCTTTGATCTCACCTTCTTGACCGTCCTCGGCCTGACTTTCCTTATCTTCTTCATGCTTTTCTCCTTGACTCAGTCCAACTTGAAATCGCCGTGCTTCTCGATATGTGCCAGCAGTCCGCCGTCGTTCAAGATATTCAACATCGCCCTGGGTAGCGAATGGCTCTTGAGTTCGATCTTCTTCGTAAAATCCTGGACCGTGCCGGCGGCCAGGTCGACCGTAAGCTCATCGCCCTGCTCGATAAGATCGGTGTCACACTCGACCAACGGCAGGCCCACATTTATCGCATTGCGGTAGAAAATGCGCGCGAAGGACTTGGCCAGCACCGCCGACACGCCGGCCAGCTTTATGATCGTCGGCGCGTGCTCGCGTGAACTGCCCAATCCGAAATTGCCGCCGGCCACAACGAAGTCGCCCCGTGCCATCTGCGCCGCGAATTGCGCATCCGCGTCTTCAAGCACATGTTTGGCAAGTTCGGGCAGATTCGAACGCAGATGGAAATACCGGCCCGGGCATATCAGATCGGTCGAAATGCTGTCGCCGAACTTCCAGGCCTTTCCCTTGAGAACCATGATACCTCCTGCCCTTGGCTGCTCAACCCTTGGCCACCGTTTGCTTGATCCACGCCGTGGTCACTGACTTCGGCCGTTCGATCGCCTCACCCAGGGCGCGGCTGACGATCAATTGGGCGCACATGCCCAGGGCCCTCGATACGCCGAACAGGACCGTATAATATTCGAATTCAGTAAGGCCGAAATGGTAGAGCAGACAACCTGAAGCGGCGTCAACATTGGGCCAGGGATCTTTCGCCTTGCCGTGCTCGCGCAACACATCCGGCACGACCCTGAAAACCTTGTCGACGATCTGAAAATACGGGTCATCGGCGCAGACGCGGGACCCGAATTCACGGAAAGCATCAAAACGAGGATCGGTTATCCTCAACACGGCATGACCATAACCGGGAATGACCTGCCCGGAATTCAGGGTATCCCAGGCGAATTGCTTCAGCTGCTCGTCCGTGGGCACACCGCCGAATTTCTCCTTGACCATGATCACCCAGCGCAGGCATTCTTGATTTGCCAGGCCGTGTAACGGGCCGGCCAGGCCATTCAATCCGGCCGAAACTGCGTAGTAAGGATCGGAAAGCGCGGACCCAACGCAGTGACACGTGTGGGCGCTGACATTACCGCCTTCGTGGTCAGAATGCAATACCATGTAGAGCCGCATGAGATTGGCAAAATCTCCGTTCTTATCAGGGATACCCAGCATGCGGGCGTAGTTTGCCGCCCAATCGAGATTCGGAGCTGGATCGATCCTCGGGCCCTTGTCAAACCTCATCCGGTATATACCGGCGGCCAGGTCGGGCAGCCGGCCGATCATGTTGAGGCAATCCTCGAGCGTCGATTCCCAGTAGACATCCTTCTTCATCCCTTCGGTATATTTCTCTCTGAATAGCGATTCCCGCTCCATGGCAAGAATGCCCAGGCTGAACATCACCATTGGGTGCGAATCCTTGGGCATCGCGGCCAATGTCTCCCAGACATAGTCCGGCACCCGCGCGCGCGCGCTCAAATCCTTGCTGAGCGCTTCCAGTGCTGCATTGTCCGGCATTTCACCGGTCACCAGCAGATAGAAGACTCCTTCGGGCAATTTGTCTTTCAGGTCGCCGATCGGATACCCCCGGATTATCAATCCCTTGTCCGGAGGAACGACCGAGGTATCACATATGAGCGCCTTCACGCCCCGCATGCCGCCGTATGCCTGAGCAACCGTAACCTCTGAGATTACCTTATCGCCATTCTGCTTCACAAGATTCTTGATATCGTCGCGCAGCGTCGGAATTATCGCTGCGAGTTTTTCTCTTAGTTTGGGCATGGTTTTTCCTCCTTGCTTGTCATGAATTGAATAAATCAAACCCTCTATTTCTTCTTCCGCCGCGGCTTCATGACTCTACCACGCCGGCGCTTCTTTGCATACACATCTCTCGGATCGCTGATTTCGCCCTTTATCGCCGAGTAGGCGGCGGTCGCCGGCGAAGCCAAGTATACAAGGCCCTCAGGGTTGCCCATCCGGCCGCGGAAGTTGCGGTTGGCGGTCGAGAGACAGACCTCGCCGTCGCCGAGAATGCCCTGATGGACCCCGACGCACGGCCCGCAACCCGGACCCAGGACAATGCCGCCCGCGCGCACGAATACGTCCAGCAACCCTGATTTCATTGCTGACAGAAAGACGTCGCGCGATGCCGGTACGACCACCAATCTTGTGCCGGGCGCGCGCTGTTTGCCCCTGATGATCTGGGCCGCGATCTTCAAATCCTCGATGCGTCCATTCGTGCACGTGCCGAGGAATACCTGATCGACCTTTATCCCCAGCGCCTTGCTGATATTCCTGGTGTTGTCAACCGTGTGCGGAAAGGCAACCTGGGGTACGAGTTTACGCGCGTCGATCTCGATCACCCGCTCATATTCCGCATCCTTATCCGGCGCCAGCGCGCGCCAATCCTTGGTGCGGCCGCGTGATCTCAAATACTCTTTCGTTATTCGGTCCGACGCGATCAACCCGGTCTTGGCTCCTGCCTCCACCGCCATGTTGGCAAGAACGAACCGCGACTCCATAGACATTTTCTCGATCGCCGGGCCACCGAACTCCAGAGCCTTGTACGTCGCGCCGTCAGCACCCAGCAGACCGATGAGATACAAAATGAGATCCTTGGAACCAACGCCCGGTGTAAAATCACCCTTCACCTCGACCCGGAACGTCTCGGGAACCTTGAACCAGGTGCGGCCCATTGCCATCCCGATCGCGACGTCGGTCGAACCCATGCCCGTCGCAAACGCGCCGAGCGCGCCGGACGTGCACGTGTGCGAATCGGCGCCGATCACAACATCGCCGGGCTTGACATAGGATTCGACCAGCCGCTGATGGATCACACCCTCACCGATGTCGGACAGTATGGCGCCCGATTTCCGACTGAATTCCCGCAACAGCATGTGGTCGTTTGAGAGTTCCTTGCGAGGCGAAGGCGCAGCGTGGTCGATGAACAGAATTGCCTTCGGCGCCCGGAGTTTTTCCAGATGCATTTTCTGAAGCTGGCGTACGCCCAGTGGACCGGTGCCGTCCTGGAAAGCAGCAACATCGACGCGGGCGATCACAATACCGCCGGCGCACGCATCCTGGCCGCTTTTCTCGGATAACATCTTCTCCGCCAAGGTCTTGCCCATCATGCCTCCCGTTATTGATCAAGCATGAACAACTTCCTCAAAAAAATAGTCCAGATATCCTACAAATCAATGCGTTACGTCCAATCATTATACAGATGTCTTGCTTGAAGTCAATACGCGGTCAGCACCGCTCAACTGCCCGCAGCCGGCGAGGATTTCCTGCCCCCTTGATTTTCTGATGACCACGGTATGGTTTGACTGCAGAAGTATTCCGTGGAACCTCTCGATCACGGCGTCAGTGGGCCTTTTGTAGGGAAGGAGCGGGTGCTCGTTGTACGGGATCAAATTGATCTTGGACGGTACATCCTTCAGCAGCTCGATCAATCTCCTCGCATCACGGACGTGATCGTTAACATGCCGGATCATCACGTATTCGAATGTGACCCGTTCTTTTCTCAGTGAGTATGCCCGCGCGACCTTCAATATGTCCTGCAGCCGATTATGTCGCGCGGCCGGCATGAATTCTCTCCTCTGTTCCTCATCCGCAAAGTTGAGCGAGACCGCCAGTTTGACCCGGATCGATGATCTCAACAATGCCTCCATACCTTCCACAAGACCGACCGTGGACAACGTGGTATGCCGCCGGCCAATGCTGAGACCGAGCGGTGAGGTAATTATTTCGAGGGCCCCGACGACCCCATTGAAATTAAACAATGGCTCGCCCATACCCATGAACACGACATTGGTGCATTTAGTCCCGGTAACTTGCTGGATGAGGCGCACCTGATCCGCGATCTCGTACGCATGAAGATTGCGCCGGAAACCGAGCAGAGCCGTGGCGCAGAATCTGCAGCCCAATGGACAACCCACCTGGCAGGACACGCAGACCGTGCGCCGCCTCGCCTCGCGGATGTACACCGATTCAACATCCTCATTGTCTCCTGCACCGAGCAGGTACTTGCGCACTCCGGCACCTTCTTGTCGAGCTCCAACACCTTGCTGTCCCGCGCCGGCCATACTCAACCCCGCAACGAGGTAGCGTTCGGACAGACTTTCCCTCAATTCCCTTGAGAGATTCGTCATGACCGAAAAATCCAAAGCGCCTTTTTGCCAGATCCACTTGAAGACCTGGTCGCCACGGTACCTATCACACCCCAGCGCAAGCATCGCAGACCGGGCTTCATTCAGCGAATACTTTTTGAAATTCTCCTTCACGCCCTATTATATTCATGGCGGAACATGATGCAATGTTCTCGAGAACACGCAATCTTGACGTATCGTGAAATTTGCTTATAATCTTCTTGAAAGATTTGAACCGGTGCGATATAATAGGAAAGGGAATTATCGATAATTATGAAGTGTCTGCTCTGTAATTTTCCGGATATACCTGATAATGCAATTTTCTGCACACGGTGCGGTACCGCATTGAAAGCGGAGCCACCCGCCGCAATGGAGTCTGAGCGGCTCCGGCTCCTGGGCGGCGAGCTCAGGCTCCTCACCGTATTCTTCGTCAACCTGAGCGGCATCGACCGGCTGATCAGGAAGGACACATACGCTGCGACAAGTGAACATATCCAGCAATTCCTCCGTAATATCGAGGAAATTGTGGACGAGTACAACGGTACGTCGAACCGTATCATCCCGGATTTCCGGATCCTCGCCATTTTCGGCGCGCCGCAAGCGCATCATGACGACGCCCTGAGGGCGACACGCTGCGCCAGCCGCATCCGGGACTGGTGGCTGAAAAACAAACAAGAATCGAAGTTTCTCAAAGATACCGATCTCAGGATCGGCATGAACACGGGCCGGGCATTCTTCGGCTTCGTGCTCAAAGAATCGCCCTTCCTGACCGTGATCGGCGACAGCATCAATACCGCCGCCCGGCTGACCGAGATGAGCCAGCAGAGCGAGATCCTCATGAGCCGAACCACACATAACGCGGTTTTTCGCTACATTGACGCCGAGCACATCGGCGAGCAGACCCTCAAAGGCAAAGAAACAAAAGTCGACATTTACCGGCTCCAGAAGATCCGAACCACGCCCCGCACGGCCGAACCAATGCGCATGCCTTTGTTCGGCCGGGAAGCTGAACTGCAGCGACTGCTCACGCTTGCTCAGGAATCAGTCAAACACGGAGGATTACGCTGCGTCATCAATGGACAACTGGGGATCGGTAAGACACGACTCAAGGAGGAGCTGGAGGCCCACCTGCACAAAAGCAATGAAGTCCTCTGCCTCGAGACGAACTGCTCGGTCGACGTTCAATCACCTTACTTCCCGTTCAGGACCCTGCTCAGAAACTTGCTGCAACTGCACGAACTCGACAACCAACAAAGCATAAACAAACGCATCGAGGCCATGGTCGTCGGAGAGACCCTAAATGCGGCACTGGCCAAAGGGATCAAGCATCTGCTGCTGACCGACATCGGACGCCTTCGCAGCGATGAGCTGCGCATGATCAACGAAGAGATCTACGCGTCAATGCTTAATATCGTCCGGGACGAATCCCACCGGAAACCGCTGATCCTCATCTTTGAGGAATGCGGCCAAGCCGACCTGATGTCCAGGGAGCTCCTTGCATACTTGATGTTCGAACTGGAGAAGGAACCAGTGATGTTCGTGCTCGTGAACGTGCCCGATCATGGCTCTCTGCCGGGATCGACCAGCATCGAGGAAATAGACCTCAAGCCGCTCCCACGACAACACATCTACGCGCTCGTGCAGCATATCCTGGGTAATGTCGATGACAGCCTCACTGATTTCATCTACCGCGAAGCCGGTGGTAACCCGCTCTTCACGATCGAAGCCATTCGCAACACACGACGCAACAAGATAATCCACCAGACCGCCGGCAAATGGTACCTCGCAAGAAAACAGACCCTCGTCTTCCTCGATGACCTGTACGGCATGGTCATGTCGACGATCGATTCCCTCACCCTGGATGCGCGCCTCATAATCGATTATGCTTCGGTGATCGGTTACCGTTTCAGCCTCCGTATTCTGAGGGAACTCCTGCCCCGGCCCGACCTGCAGGAGCATCTTGACCAGTTGAACGCCGAGGGATATATCGTCTTATCCGCCGCCGGAGATGACCCGATATACATCTTCCGGCACAATCTGCTCCGCGATGCGGCCTATACGGTCCTGCCGGTCCGGAAACGCAAGGAAGTGCATTTTCAGGTTGCCGGTCTGTTCGAGCAGATCTACGCCGACAACATTTCCTCATTTTATGAAGATGTCGCGCAGCACTACCTCGCCTGCGACCAGTATCACAACGCAACGAAGTACTACAAGCTTGCCGGCGACAAAGCCAAGAATCTGTATGCGATCGACCAGGCGCTTGCCTTCTATGAACAAGTGCTCAGTATCAAGAAAGATCATAGCTACGATCTGCCAAAAGACCTGTACCGCGACATCATGCTCAACATCATAGACATTTATGAGATCAAGGGCGACATCAGCAAGATGGAGAAAACTGCCCGCGAGAGGTTGTTCGAAGCGCGTCAGGACCACGACAATAAGAACGCCGTGCTCTTTGCCGAACGCGCGGCCTATGGACTGATCCTGCTCAACCGCACGGAGCAGGCCGAGGAACTCCTTGTTTCGAGCATTGAGAAATGTGATGAGCAGATGACGCACATCCTGCCCATTCTTTACGCGAACCTGGGAATGCTCTATGCAAGCCGCTATGAATATGACAGTTGCCTGTTGAACTATAATCTCAGCTGGCGGACGGCCCGCGCAAATGACATTAAGGAAGCCGAGATACTCTGCCTGCTAAACCTGTCAAGGTTGCATAAGGGTCTGGGCAACTACGAAAAAGCCCTTGAATATCTTCAATACGGGCTGGAGATCCTCGTCGATGTCGCGGACATCAGAAAAAACATTGAACTGCAATATCTCGTTGCCGGCGTTGACTACGAGATATGGAATATCGAGAAGGCAAAGAATGTGCTCAGCGAGTGTCTGATGACCGCGGATTCGGTCGGTAGTCTCGACGCGTACATCAGATCGGCGCTCGACCTCGCCTGCATCTGTTCTCTGAACGGCGAATCAGACCGGGTCGCCGACTACCTTAAGGACGTCGATCGCAAGATGTCCTTTCTCGTTCGCGAAAGCCTCCTCGCTGAGATCGCCTTGAAAAAAGGCCTCGTCCACTATAACAGCCGCGATTACAAGAAAGCCAGCGACTACGCGCTTAACAGCATTGAGATTGCAGAAAGGTCGAATCAGCGCGAGATCGAATTCCAGTGTTACATACTGCGGTCCATGATCGACAAGAATCACGGCATGGAAGACGCGAAGAAAGCGCTGGACCTGGCCGAACGCATGAAACTGCCGCCGTTGATCGCCGATGCGCTATACCGAATTGCTCTCGTTTTTCTTCAAAAAGATAACATCGAACAAGCCCGCTACTACGGCCGAAAAGCACTCCTCGTTTATGACGACATCAAGTCGCGACTGAGCAGCGCGAACCGTCAATACTACACGCGCCGGCCGGAATATTCGAAACTGCTGGAGATATAGCATGGTATGCAATAGCTGCCAGAAAGAAACCGCGCCGGCACTCAATTTCTGCCAGTGGTGCGGGGCGGCCCTCCGCGATCAGACCGCCTCACCGTTCGATGATCTGAAACTGACCTTCCTGCGCGTCGACCTCTCCGGGTTCACCACGATGAGCGAAGCAATGATCGCCGAAGACGTCATGGCCCTGCTCAACGAGATATTCAGCGTCTTTGCGCAGATCATATCGGCCAACAAAGGGACCATATATCAGGTGATCGGTGACGAGATCGTCAGCATCTTCGGGCTCGATCTCGAATCGGGGTTCGCGCCTCACATGGCGATATTGACCGCCGAGGAAATGTTCAATAAGTTGTTCGATTTCAACAAAAAGGGGAGTTTCAAGAGCCCGATCGGTCTCAAGGTTGGCGCCGAGATCGAACCTGCATCGATCTTCGACCTTAACCAGAACGTGAGAAATGCACTGATCCTGACCAAGGGATTCCGCAAGAGCCAGATACTACAGAAGAACGCCGCGAGCAACACTATTCTTGTCGGTGAGAATCTATACCGGGTCACCAAGGGATTCTTTGCCTACCGTGAAGTCGGCGAATTCGTGGAAGAATCTCTTGGCGTTCAGGCATACGAGTACCAGCTTAAATTGAGAGGCTAATGGAAGAGAATGTACTGAAGCTATACGACGACCTGCTTAAACTGCTGAGGATGGGCATTTACCTTGCGCGCACCTATCCAGAAGGTCACCCGTCCATGGATCGCACGATCCACCGCCTGCGGGCGCTGTTCGACGAACTGCGGATCGAAAAGCGGGTCGTCTCGATAATCATCATCGAAAGTGTACTGAAGATCGATGACGAGCGCTTCGATTCGGCAAGAATACCGATCGTGAAATACCTGATCGATATATGCACCCAAGTGGGCGTGAACAGCATCACGTTCAACACCGAAGCCGGCGAGCACGATCTCAAGGAATTCTTCTCGGTCATGGCCTTGCCGCCGGCCGAGATCGATGACTACGGCGATGTCGCGGTCGTGTTGCGCCTTCGTGCGATCACCGGCATCAAGGTGAACATCTACCGTGTCGGCGTCGTGACCTCGGAGGATGAATTTCGCGAATTGGATTGGGATAACTTCCTGGAATCGATCATTACATCGGAAGCGCCCAAGACCGAAGAAGATAGACTCAAGGAACTCGGTAATTTCCTCGGCGCACTTGGCATCACCGGAGAAGATTCGATGGACACGCAGGCCGAGAAGATACTGACCGGACTCGAAAAACTCTCGCTTAGGATCAAGGACCGGTATGGCGAGGAAAGGTGGCACGAATACTCGCTGGTATTCTCGAGGATCCTTGCCATCCTGTCGCCCTCGGTCAAGAAGAACATCATCCGGTACCGGTCCGAGAACGCGAAATTGGTTGACATGTTCCGCAAGCTGGTGCCGACCATGGACGACGAGGACATCGTCGAGATCATTACCACGATCGCCAGGAAGAAGACGCCGGATTCGGACAAAGAGGTCGTTGACATCCTCAGGAATGTATCGAGCACAAAGCTGCCCGATATCCTGACGACGCTCGGAGAACGCGCGCCGGATGTGTACACGCATGACTTCATCGATCAGTTGCTGAAAAGGGTGAGGACGACGAAGAGCAGCGAGTCGGCGCTCAAGTATTCGATCAAACACCTCGAGATGGAAATGAAGAGCCACTTCCCGGTGCTGCGCAGCAAATCGATCGAAGAACGGGTCAATGCGGTTGATGAACTGGTCGCGTTCGCGGACCGCCTGTTCGAAGCCGAGAATTTCGATCTGGTTTGCCTCATGGCTAACCGCCTCGATGCGATGGCCGAGGCCGAATCCGACCTTGCCGCGTTCGCCAAGGCGATCGATGCGATGAAGATACTCTATATAAAAGCGCGGGACCGGAACAATGCCGAGGTAATGGAATTCATCGCCAAGAAATTCGCCAAATACCTGATGCGTAAAGATACGATATTCCATGAACGGAAGCGCTTTGTGATCAAGGCCATCGGCGAGACACGCGATCCTACATACGTTCCCGAATTGCTATCCTCATTGTGGGCACCGGGCACCTACGGTGAAGCGAGGGAAGCTCTGATCGCAATTGCCGACCATTCCGTGCCGATGCTGGTCCAGACACTGCGCGAGGCCGATGACTACGCGGTCCGGATGAAGATCCTTGACACACTGAAACGGATGAGCGACAAGGCCATCCCCGAAATTCTCAGGCTGCTTGAGGCGGATGAGTGGTATGCGCGGCGTAATGGCGTTTTCATCCTGGGCGAGTTGAAGGCAGAATCGGCAATCGACGATATCGGCAAATTGATCAACGAAGAAAGCATCCAGATCCAGCTCGAGGTGATTGCAAGTCTCAACAAGATCGGCGGCGCCAGGTCAACCGCGTATATCAAGAAAGCACTGAACAGCAAAAACCCACAGGTCACGCTCGAGGCAATGAAGTGCCTGGATCCGGAGGATTTCAAAACAAAACTCCCCAGGGTGCTGCAGTGGCTGAAGAGACAGAAGTCGATACCGGACGAGACCGAAGAGCATTTCCGGACCACGGTCATCCAGGCTATTGCTAAAAGCAAGGAGGACGCGGTCGTGAACGCTTTGATCGCCGTCGTCAAGGACCGTGTCTTGTTCAAGCGCAGCCTGTTGCAGCCGACCAAAGCGGCTGCGCTCAATGCCCTGGCGCAGATCAGCACGCCAAAAGCCATGCAGGTGTTGCAGAAAGCGGCGAACAGCCGCAACCGCTTCATCGCCGGTACGGCCCAGGATGTTCTGCAGCGCATCACCGCCGCCGCCGAGGAGAGAACGGATTGAAGCGATCGGCCGCGAACAATTGCCGGGAAAAAGGCCTCAGATTCATCGTCGGCGAGAGCATTGACCACGGGGACATCGGTATCTTCTCCGAGATCACGGGATGGCAACCATTGTACAATCTCTACACTACGAGCGAAGCGATAATCGTACACATCGAACTTCCAGGCGTCGCCCTGCAGAACACAGCCGTGTTCCTCCACCGCCGACACATGATCATCGCCGGGAATCGTACCCCACCACCGGACATTGCCGAAGAGCGCTGCATCTTCCACACCTTCGAGATACCGTTCGGCGCATTCTATCGCCGAATAGACTTCCCGATCCCGGTCGAGGCGGAGCAGTACCGGTATGAGGTTACGGACGGCATCCTGAAGATCGAGTGCAAAACCCTGCAGGAGAAGATCATTCCGGTTGAAGGAGACTGATGGCGCGTGCCGAGAGTGAGATAAACATCCTCTGCGGTATGCTGTCCAAATTGCAGGGAAGAATAACGGGCGTGCGCGCCGTTGGAGCGATACCTGGCGCCGTTTTGCCCATCAACCGGCAAAGGCCGGTGGAAACCAAAGGCGGGCTATAATTGATCGACACTTCGATAAAGATACCTGAAGAATTAGGCATCATTCCGATCAAAGGGGGTGTGATATTCCCGGATCAGATAGTGCCGCTTATCATCCACACGCCGAAACTTGCGAAACTGATCGATGAACTGCTAACGACGAACAAACTTGCGTGCGCCCTGACCCAGCGCAATCCGGACATCGAGGATCCGCGGCCCGATGAAGTCTTCACGGTCGGCTGCGTCATTCAGATCACAAAGATGCTCCGTTTCCCGGACGGCACGATACGGCTGCTGATCAAAGGACTCAAACGCTTCAGGGTCGCCACATTCACGCAGCAAGAACCGTACCTGAAAGCCAGGATCGAGACCATTGCCCCGGCCTACCGGAAGACGGTCGCGCTCGAGGCAATGGTCCGCAACGTGGTTGTGATGTTCCAGCACCTCGTTTCGCTCGCACCCTACCTGCCCGATGAATACGCCGCGGTCGTCCTCAACATGGAGAATCCCGACAATCTGATCGATTTCGTGACCAGCACGATCAACTTCGACTACAACGAAAAACAGACTCTGCTCGAGCTAACCGATCCCAAGGAACGCTTCACACGGCTCATCCCGATGCTCCAGAAGGAGATCAGTATCCTCGAACTCGGCGCCAAGATCCGCTCTGACGTGAAGAGCGAGTTGGACAAAGGCCAGCGCGAATTCTATCTCCGGGAGCAACTGAAAGCGATCCAGCGCGAACTCGGTGAAACGGACGAGCAGACGCGGGAAGTGGAGGATCTGAGAAAGAAAATAATGGAAGCCAGAATGCCGGAGCCGACCAACAAGGTGGCGCTGAAAGAACTAGACCGTCTCGCAAAGATGCCGCCCCAGGCTGCCGAGTACACGGTTTCCCGTACATACATAGACTGGCTCGTCTCATTACCCTGGTCGATCTCGACGCAGGATAACATCAATATCAGCCGGGCGCAGAGGATCCTCGACGAGGACCATTACGATCTGGAGAAAGTGAAATCAAGGATCCTTGAATATCTTGCCGTAAAGAAACTAAAACCCGATTCCCGGGGTACGATCCTCTGTTTCATCGGACCGCCCGGTGTCGGCAAGACCTCGCTCGGCAAATCCATCGCCCGCGCCCTGGAAAGGAAATTCATTCGGATATCCCTGGGCGGCATTCGGGACGAAGCCGAAATACGCGGCCACCGCAGAACGTACGTCGGCGCTTTACCCGGCCGCATCATTCAGTCGATAAAGAACTGCGGGACGAACAATCCAGTATTCATGCTCGACGAGATCGACAAGGTGGGCGCTGATTTCCGCGGCGATCCATCCTCGGCATTGCTCGAGGTGCTCGACCCCGAGCAGAATAACGCTTTTTCCGACCATTATCTTGAAGTGCCTTTTGATCTATCGCGCGTCATGTTCATCGCCACGGGTAATGTCGTCGATTCGATAATCCCGGCGCTGAGAGACCGCATGGAGATAATCGAACTGCCGGGGTACATCCTCGAGGAGAAATTGGAGATCGCCCGGAAATACTTAATCCCGCGCCAAATCAGTGAAACGGGGTTGAAATCAAACGGCATTGCCTTTGAAGACGAGGCCGTGAAGAACATCATCAGCAACTATACAAAAGAGGCGGGCGTGAGAAATCTCGAGCGGTTGATCGGATCCATCTGCCGCAAAGTAGCCAAGCGCGTTGCCGAAGGCAAACGCGGCAAGAGCAGGATCACCGCGAAGAACCTGTCCCGCCTGTTGGGGCCCCAGAAGATCCCTGGTGAGGTTGCCGCGCGCGCCGGACAGGTCGGCGTGGCCACCGGGCTTGCCTGGACGCCTTACGGCGGCGAGATACTCTTCATCGAATCGCTGCAAACCAGGGGGAAGAAGGGACTGATACTGACCGGCCTGCTCGGGGATGTCATGAAGGAATCGTGCCAGGCCGCACTCTCGTATCTGAAGACAAAGCTGACACGGTGGGGGATCGAGGAAGAGGGCTTTGAGAACCAGGAACTCCACGTGCACATTCCATCCGGCGCCATTCCCAAGGACGGTCCTTCAGCGGGTCTTGCCGTGGTAATGTCTCTGGCTTCACTGATGAGGAACGAACCGATCGATCCCAAGATCGCATTTTCCGGTGAGATCACGCTTTCCGGACGCGTCCTGCCGGTCGGCGGCATAAAGGAAAAAGTGATTGCCGCAAAGAGAGCCGGCATCGCAAAGATCATGCTGCCAAAGGAGAATGAAAAAGACCTGCAGGAAATCCCAAGGCACGTTCGCACCGGACTGTCATTCATCTTCGCGTCAAAGATCGAACAAGCGTTGAACAGAGTATTCCCCAGCAAGAAATAAGGAGAGAAATCATATGATATTTTTCCTCTTCTTCCAGATCGAGTACCAGGCCATGACCCGGGTGCATCGTGATTCACTGCAGGAACTCGTGACGTACATTAACATACCGAGGCAAAAATTGCAGTACATCTCCGCCGGGAATGATTTCCGTGCCCGGTACGAGATCCAACTCACGCTGTATGACAAGACGAACCGCCAACTGACCGGCGACTACTGGCGGCGGCAGGTTTCCGAAGGCGAAGAGGCGGCCGGCATCGCGGATTCGGTCAAGCTCCACATCCCGGCAGACGGCGACTATTTTGTGCTGAGGATTCTTGACCTGCATGCCGGTGAGATATTCACGGCAAGCCAGAAGCTCGCCCAGGCGAGGAACCTGGCCGGCATTCACTATACGGTCAAGAATGATACAATGTATTTAAGGTTCACCGTTCTCAACCAGCATGGCAATATCGACAGCATAGCGGCGGCGATAGAGGATTTGAGAAGTACAACGAAGGCCCGTCGGGGCACTCATGCCGAATCCCTCATGTTCTACGTCGGCGGACTTCCGATCGATGACTATGAGTTGAAATTATTCATCTATGCGGAACAAAGGAAGATCGACGAGTCCATCGTGCCGGTCAAAGTCACGCGACCATTCTACCTTGATGAGAAAACCTGGTCGCTGAAAGTGGATCAACTGCAGTACATCGCGACACCATCCGAAATGAAGGTCCTGAAACAGTCCGAGGTTTCGACCCGCGATTCGCTGTGGACCGCATTCTGGAAGAACTTGGATCCGACGCCGAACACGGCATACAATGAAAAAGAGGTCGAGTACTTTGAGCGGATCGCCTACGCCGAGAAGAACTTCTCAGGCGGCGACCGCGGCTGGCGCAGTGACCGGGCGCGGATCTTTGTAAAACACGGGTCGCCCGACGAGATCCAGCGCTATCCCTACGAAATCGACTCCTTCCCGTATGAAGTATGGCTGTACTACCGGGACAATCTGCGGTTCATCTTCGTCGACCGTCACGGGTTCGGTCAGTACGTGCTTGCCAACCCCACGGGATCGGGGGTAAGATGATGCTCCTTGCCCTATTGTTATCAGCCGGTGACATAAGATTCTTTGCTGACCCCGTTGTCTACCGGGAACATATCGAGCTGGAAGATACCGTGGAACACACTTTGACGACCGAGGAAGTGTATTATATCGAATTCAACTGCGAGATCCCTTACCAGGAATTGCAATATCAATCGGCCGAGAAGATCATCTACGCGAACGCCGTTATGCCGTTCGCGCTCATCGACCTCGACCATGCCGATTCGCTGATCGACACGCTCTACCGGCAATTCACGATCCCGTCGTTCTCATACGCGGCAAAGGAACAGCTCTCCTTTCTCGTTCAGTTCGGCACCTATGCCACCGAAGGCCGGTTCAAGTATCGCATCGAATTGCTGTCCGGCGCCAAGCGCGGGATATCCGAAGACGAGCTCGAGATAACAAGGGAGCGGTACACACTGAGCGACATCAATCTGGCCAGCGAGATAACGATCGATACGGCAGGCGACAACCTGAGAAAGGGCAACCTGCGGGTGATCC
Organism: Caldifarciminota bacterium; assembly: GCA_014859085.1. Lineage (GTDB taxonomy): Bacteria > Hydrothermota > Tepidihabitantia > SM23-42 > SM23-42 > SM23-42. The sequence goes on along the minus strand of JACUUY010000001.1, from coordinate 20,055 downwards.
CGCGGCCATCCCGTCTGTTCGACAGCCGCTTCCGGCATCTGTTCTTCTACTATGAAATATACGACATCACGCCGGACAATGATACACTGACCGCGGTGTACACAGTCACTGATGGCGAAGGCAAGACCATCCGCAAGGTGACAAGAAAGATAGAGAAGGCCTTTACGTCGCAAGCGGTGGACTGCGGCATCGATATTCAGAACATTCCGGCCGGTGAATACCGGCTTGCGGTCGCGATCGAGGACAATCATGCGAACCCGATCGCCGAGAAGGCAACGTGGTTCAGGATAGCGGATACGAAACAACGTGAGGTCAGCTTTGAAGGCATGCCCTTCTACGACGAGATCGAATATTTTCTCGATCCGAGAGACTACAATAAATTCAAGCAACTGCCCGGTGACGGCAAGAAAGCCTACCTCGAGAGATTCTGGCGTACCCATAACTACAACGAGATCGCCGAGCGATTCGAGTATGCCGATGAACATTACCGGCTCGGTGATACTCCCGGCCGCAAGACCGACCGCGGGCGAATACACGTGAAGTACGGTCAACCAGACGAGATCGAATTCCCTCTGCCGCTGCAACTGCATGAATCCAAACCATACGAACACTGGCAGTATGTTAATGGACAGCAGTTCGTCTTCGTGGACATCCGGGGCGTGAACGATTACGTCCTGGTCTGGACGAACGCCATCGGTGAAAGAAGCCAGCCGACCCTGTACAAATACCTGCCGCCCGGAATCATTGACGCCGGTTATTAGCAGAGCATATATTATTATATTTCAGCATTTTATATATGGAGGCCGAAATGGCGAACGAGGGGTCTGAAGCAGGATCATTTGAGGAGATACAGCAAAATTTCAACCGGCAGATGGAGCAACACTTCAGCCAGATACACAGTGAGATAAGGTCGCTGAGGGAATTGCTCGAATCATCGAAATTCGTCAAAAAAGAAACCGTGGCGATCTTCGTCGACTCGCAGAATCTGTACTACTCGGCACGAACCGGTTATGCGGCGAAAGTGAATTACGAAAAACTGATCCGGCTGATAACCGGGAACCGCCACCTGATAAAAGCATATGCCTACATTGTCCAGCCGCCCGAGGGTGATGTCAAACCGTTCGCGATGAGCCTCGAGCGCATCGGCTATATCGTAAAAACAAAAGAAGTGAGGACGCGCGCCAACGGCTCGGCCAAGGCCAACTGGGATATGGGTATCGCCCTCGACATACTGGGCATCCTCGAGCGCGTCGACACGATCGTCCTGGCATCGGGCGACGGTGATTTCGTACCGCTGGTCGATTTCATCAAGGGCAAGAACAAACGGGTCGAGATATTCGCCTTCCCGGATAACACGGCGTACGATCTGAAAGAAAAGGCCGACCGCTTCGAACCCCTGGGCGAGAATGTCATCCTCAATTGACGCATGAACGTACCGTTCTCCTGCGGCACGACCGGTCCACCGCGCGATCGTTATGGTTGATTACCACATCCACACCGCCCATTCGATCGACGCATCAGGCACCGTATCCGGTTACTGCTCGCGCGCAATCGAGATCGGACTGCGGGAGGTCTGTTTTACGAATCATTGCGAACTCGATCCGCAGCGCGACGATTCGTTCATCGTGTTCGACGGCCGGCGCGAGCCGTTTTCAAGAAATGAACTGCTCCGGCTCCAGGAAGAGATCCTCGCGGCGCGCGACCGTTTCAAGAGGCATGGGCTCGACGTGAAATTCGGCATTGAAGTCGGCTACTTCACCGGCATCGAACCGGTGCTCGAAGAGATCTTACGCGGCGCCGAGATCGATTTTGTGATCGGCGCGATCCACTGCCTCGACCACATCTGTATCGATAGTTCACGGGAATGCGGACAATACTTTGCCACGCACTGCGCCGAAGAGTACCTCGCGGATTATTTCAATGCGGTCGCCGGCCTCGTCCGAAGCCGCATGTTCGACTCTGTCGCCCACTTGGACGTCTTCAAGAAGTATGGGATCGACCACTACGGCAAGGACATACACCGGATCCCGCGCGATATGGTGGAAGGTATTCTTCAGATGATGCGGAAGAACGGGACCGCGCTCGAGCTCAACACCGCGGGCATGCGTTTCATGAACGAGTTCTACCCGGCCGAATCCCTGATGAAAATGGCGCGCGACTGCGGCCTGGAACTCATTACCATCGGTTCAGACAGCCACCGGCCCGAAGATCTGGGAAAGGACCTGACAAAGGCCATAGATTACCTTGGATCATTCGGCTTCGACGCGGTCTGCACCTACACGCGGAGAACGCCCACCAAACTATCCATCCCGTAACAATTACGTCAGAACCATAGAAGGTACGAAGTTAAGAAGTTCAGAACCAAAGACCCGGCGCGTCTTAAATCCTAAATTCGAAGCACATCTAAGACTTAATACTTGATACCGGATTCTGGATACTGGATGAGATTCTCAGGCGGTCTGCCGCCTGACAAGACATGCGCCGACAATGACCACACCTCCACTGAAGAACGCATTTTGGTCATTGGTGCCTGGTATTTTGAATTTGTCTGGGATTTGGAGTTTAGGATTTAGAATTTGCCGCAACGCGGGCATTTGGTCTTATTGACTTAGGGCCTTTTTCTGGATATAATACTACGATGGAGCAGAGAATAACCAACGTTTATATCGAAGACGAGATCAAGGCTTCCTATCTTGACTATGCCATGAGCGTCATTGTCGGCCGGGCCCTGCCCGACGCCCGCGACGGCCTCAAGCCGGTCCAGCGCCGCATCCTGTATGCCATGTCCGAGTCCGGATTGCAAGCCAGCCGTCCGTACAAGAAATCGGCCACGGTCGTCGGCGATGTGCTCGGCAAATACCACCCCCACGGTGACATGGCGATCTATGACGCCCTGGTGCGCATGGCGCAGGATTTTTCCATGCGCTATGCCCTCGTTGACGGTCAGGGCAATTTCGGCTCGATCGACGGCGACGCCGCGGCCGCCTACCGGTATACCGAGGCAAAACTCACGCCGATCGCCGAGGAGATCCTCAAAGACCTGGGCAAGGATACGGTTAATTTTGTGCCCAATTTCGACGGCCGGCTCAAAGAGCCAACCGTGCTCCCGGCCAACGTGCCGAATCTCCTCTGCAACGGCGCTTCGGGCATTGCGGTCGGCATGGCAACGAACATTCCGCCCCACAACCTCGGCGAGATCGTGAAGGCGCTCATCGCCATCATCGACGATCCCAAGATAAAAGACGATGCATTGCTCAAACTCGTTCCGGGCCCGGATTTCCCGACCGGCGCGATCATCATCGGCCGGGCCGGTATAAAACAGGCATACCAAACCGGCAAAGGGCGAATAATCATCCGGGGCAAGGCCCGGGTCGAAGATCTGAAGGCAGGCAAGCAGGCGATCGTCATAACCGAGATCCCGTATCAGGTGAACAAAAGTTCGCTGCTCGAGAAGATCGCCGAACTTGCGCGCCAGAAGAAGATCGAAGACATATCCGACCTCCGGGATGAATCGGACAAGGACGGCATCAGGATCGTCGTGGAGCTGAAGCGCGATGCCAACGCGCAGGTCGTGCTGAACAATCTGTACAAACACACTTCGCTCCAAATCCCGTATGGCATACAATTGCTCGCTCTGGTCTCCGATACCCCGCAGACGATCTCGCTGCGTCAAGCCATGCAGCATTTTCTCGATTTCCGGTTCGAGGTCGTCACGCGCCGCACAAAGTTCGAACTGGCCGAAGCCGAAAAGAGGGCCCACATCCTCGAAGGCCTCAAGATCGCGATCGAGAATATCGACGAAGTGGTCAGGATCATCAAGAAATCACAGGATACGCCCGTCGCCCGGCAGAAATTGATGAAGCGTTTCTCGCTCAGCGAGATCCAGGCCCAGGCGATCCTGGACATGCGCCTGGCGCGGCTCACGAATCTCGAAAAGGAAACGCTGGAGAATGAATACCTGAGTCTCATCAAGGAGATCGCCCGGCTGAAGTCGGTCCTCAAATCACCAAAGGGGATCTACCAGGTAATAAAGGAAGAACTCACGAAGCTTACCGAACGGTACCGTGATCCGAGGCGGACCTTGATCGTCAACGCCGAGGCCGAGGAACTCACGATCGAGGACCTGATCGGCGAAGAGGAAATGGTGATCAGTTTGACCCGGCGCGGTTACATAAAAAGACTGCCGATAACCACGTACCGGAATCAGGCGCGCGGCGGCCACGGCCGCAAGATACACGAGGTCCGCGACGAGGATGTCGCTTTCCAGCTTCTGATCTCGAAGACGACCGACACCCTGCTCTTTTTCTCCGACCAGGGCAAGGTATTCGCGTCCAAGGTCTACGAGACACCTGAATCCGGACCCTTTTCCAAGGGCCGGTCGATCGCCAATCTCGTCCAGCTCGCCGCGAACGAGCACATAACGACCTGCCTCTCGATCAAGGACTTCGCATCAAAAGATTTCATCTTCATGGCGACGAAGATGGGCAAGGTCAAGAAGACATCGCTCGATGAATTCGAGAACACCAGGAAAAAGGGTATCATCGCGATCAAACTGGCAAAGCAAGACCGGCTGATCGCGGTCCGGCTCACGACCGGCAAGGACTCGGTGCTGCTCACGACCCGGGACGGGCTCACCCTGCGCTTCAAAGAGAAGCTCATCCGTTCAATGGGACGCAATGCGGCCGGGGTCAAGGGTATCCGGCTCGGCAAGGGGAATGAAGTCGTCGGTTTCAACATCGCGCGTACCGACGAAGACATGCTCATCGTCAGTGAACGGGGCATTGGCAAGCGGGTGAAGTTCGACGCGATCGGCGAAAAGGGACGCGGCGGCAAGGGCATGAAAGGCATGACGATCGACGCCAAGACCGGCAAAGTGGCCGGCGTGGCCAATGTGAGCGACGATGATGACCTGATCGTGATGACCAGGAGCGGTAAGGTGATCAGAACGCCGGTCAACGAGATCCGGTTGCTGAGCCGCCAGGCAAAAGGCGTAAAGGTGATCGCCCTGGCCAAAGAGGATTCGGTAGTCAGTATCGCTCCGATCAAGGCGCACGTGTGAAGCGTCAGGACAAAACCCGAACCAGAAAACCAAAGACCGGAAGAAAACCCTGGGACCAGTATTTCATGTCGATCGCCGAACTCGTGGCCGAGCGGTCGACCTGCCTCCGGCGCCAGGTCGGTGCCGTGATCGTGAAGAACCGGCGGATCCTGGCCACGGGCTACAATGGCGCGCCCGGCGGCGTGCCGCACTGCGAGGATGTCGGATGCCTGCGCGGTAAAATGGGGATCGCTTCGGGCGAACGCCATGAACTGTGCCGCGGCGTCCACGCCGAGCAGAACGCGCTCATCCAGGCCGCGACCTTCGGCGTCAGCGTGAGCGGCGCCACGATCTACACGACGCACCAACCCTGCTTCATCTGCACCAAGATGCTGATCAACGCCAAAATTGAGAAGATCGTCTACAAGAAAGAATACCCGGACGAACTGGCGATCGGCATGCTGAAAGAGGCCGGAATAGAGTACGGCGTCATTGACTGATCAGCACCGGCCGAACCGCTTTTTATCGCTGAATTCCTACCCCCTCAATCCAGCACGATGATCTTCTGCCTGGAGACCGAACCGATCCCCTCAACGTGATACAGGTATATGCCGGCCGCGACCCTGCGGCCGCTGTTATCGGTTCGATCCCATTCCACTGATTGTGTGCCGTCCCGGCACTGCGTCTGATCGAAAGTCCGCACCAGTTTTCCACTGACATCATAGATCTTAATCCGCACCTTCTCGCCTTCGGCGCGCACGACCGAAATCGTTGTTTTCGTCTTGAAAGGATTGGGACGGCACGCGACATCGGCGGACGGGACGCCGATCACGCGCACCGTGTCGTAACCGATAAAATCAGTGCCGTTGAACAGCTGTCCGGTCACAACGAATTCGACCGCCGGGCCGGGTATTACGCCCACAAGGTCCTGAACACTGAATTTCGCGATATAGAAATTCGGCGTGGCGTGCCCCGATGAGGCATTTGCTCCATGGCAGCACACAGTCGAGACGTCGATACTGCGATGATCGTAGCCAGCCGGCAGGGTTATGAATGCCGTGAATTTACCATGACTCTGCAGGTTGATCGTTTCCGGCGTTATCCTCAGCGACGCGATCAGACTGATGGCGCTTTCATAGGTGACACTCACCTCATTGAGTGATGGCAGGTAACAGGGATTGGTGTAGCTAAGGCGCGCCCGGTACTGCAGGAAGCGTGCGTTCAGTACATCCGGGATGGCACCGCCGTTGGCCATCGGCTGCCAGTCCGACCACGAACTGTCCGGCAGAGGCGCGTTACCGCTGCGCACCCAGCAGAGGACCGAGGATCCGGTCGGCGTCGTTGCCTCCCATTCGAGCACACCCCAGTTCGCTGCGGCACCGGCATCGAAGACCGAGGAACCGTAATCCTCATGGTATTCGCGGTTGTATACGTTGCCTATTTCGCGGAACATAGCGTGGTGGTCCTCGATCACCGGTAATGATGCAACTGGCGTAAACGAAGGAGCGGAAAGGACAAAACTATGGTATTCAGGGGTTCGTGTGTTGACGAAGATATCGAGGTCCCCATCGTAATCGAGGTCGGCTATCAATCCGCCTGTGGTTTCAAGTGGAATCCCAATATCGCTGCTGTTGCTGTTCGCATACCCTGACGCGCTGCCCCAGAAGATAATCTGACAAGCGGTCCCATATCCTCCGCGATGGTAGAGGATATCAAGATATGTGTCATTGTTGAAGTCAGCAACTGAACTGCCACCGTAGCAATATCCCGGGTCAAGAATCTGCACGCTGGACGATGAATAACCCCCTGCGCTGCCCCAATATAAGTAAGACTGCGTATCGTACCAGCCCGTGCTTACGATATCAATGTAGCCATCGGCGTTTAGATCGGCGACCGAAACGCCGGTGTTCCCTGATGGGCCTGGAAGAACGGTTACATTAGATGCCTGAAATCCCGTGTCGTTGCCCCAATATATGAGAATATAACCATAATAATCCCCCGCGTACACGACGAACAGAATGTCCAGCCAGTTGTTCTGGTCAAAATCAGCGACCTCAATATTGTGAATTCCGAAGTTGCAGGGTAGATCCGTACGGTTGCCTATGCTGTATCCGCTGGCACTACCCCAGAAGATGGCAGCTTTGCCTGATACGATCTCTTGTGTTGTCGCGATATCAAGATAACCGTCCTTGTTGAGGTCAGCAACAAACACTCCCTGCCGATTCCAGGCGATCATCGGTAGGTCCAGGTGATTCTGTGGATCAGGGCCACTGGCACTGCCCCAATAGATTGAAGTCTTCTCAAAGTAGTGGGAAACGATGAATTCGGCGTATCCATCGCCGTCAAGGTCTGCCGCATCGCAGTTCGCACCACCGCTGCTCGGGTAAAGGGTGACATTACCCGCCGAATAACCGCTGGTACTACCCCAATAAATGCGGACATATGGACCGAACCGGTCGGCAGCAAACAGGTCAAAATAGCCGTCATTGTTCAGATCGAATCTGGGGGCAAATTCGACCGCACCGCCACCACGGTGCGAAGCGTAGATGTTTCTCTCGTAAATGCCGTCCCGGAAATCACTCTGACTTGTCTCAACCCACGCATTCTGGCTGAAACACAGCGCAGCATGCAATAGTGCTACGATTATGTATCTACTTACCATACTTCCTCCTGTTTTTTTCAAATTATACACTTTGCGTGTGAAAAATATGTGAACATTCTCGCCACCGGGGCCCTTATTCTCCACTCGCTGGTGAATACAGCACGGTATGATTCACAGCCGCAATGCAGACTCATATCTCACCAAACAATATCCGGTACTATCGTTCCTGACTCTTCTTACCGAAAGTATAGCAGCGGAATTGTATATGTCAAGTGAACAGATGTTTACCTGCGGGAGTCAATGTCCGTCTTCCTGGCGACCACTGTAAGATGGTGTGCGAAATAAGACAGGGGTGTATGTGCCAGAAAATTGTTCAGCGGTCTCAGAATTGGGAATAATGGATTCACGATCCTGTAGGGGTGGTTTAGTAGCATATCGACCCGCTCAGAATATACCGTGCTGAAGCCGCCCTCATTGAGCAGCACCTCCATGCTTCTCATATCCCACAGGTAGGGATGACTTTCCATCCCCAGTTTGCGTGCAATGAATTCCGTGTATGAGGCACAACGCGGTAATTGAAAAATATAGAATATGCCGCCGGGCTTCAGCGTCCTGTGTATTTCACTTATGATCGCTGGGATATCGCCGGCGGGAATGTGCTCAAGAACAGCATACGAGAATACGATGTCAAAATAACCATCCGCAAACGGCTGCTTCAGCCCGTCATAGAAACGGAAATCCACGTCGACCTTTGCCTTGATTATGTTCCACACGTTGTGCATGCTCGCCTCGCGACTTGATATATGCGCTTCGCCCTTACCCTTGAAGAAACCGTCCAGGGATTTATCCTCGACGGTCTCCAAACCATAGACCTCATACCCATTCTGAGATAGAAGAAACGACTGCAGTCCTATGCCGCAGCCAAAATCCAGTACTCTCTGCGGTGGCGGCGAGATCTCTTTCATGATATCCAAATCATGCAAGACATTGTGGATATGCGCCTTCGAGGAGTAGGCACGAAAACACTTCTTCAGGAAATCAAGGTCAGCCGATGATACTCTATCTTTCAATTCACCCCAGACCGGGGCTATCGGATTTTCCATGCCACGATTATAGATTAATCGGTGGACGTGTCAACGTTCTACATTTTCATTGACAATACGGCGCGGCAACGTATACTGCTATATTGCAGATAATTAAGAGACTTGCCACCATAGCCATAATTACCGCCGTGTTCTTTTTCCTGATAAGGAGTCTGGTCCTCAATTGGTCGAAGATACCCTTTATCGACCTTCATTTCAATGTCTTTTTTCTTGCTTTATCCTTCGGTGCTCTTGCGCTATATTTCGCGATCTACAGCAGAAGTTGGCAGGCGATCATGCACGATCTGCATTCACCCATATTATTCTCCCAAGCGGTCTGGATGATCGCCACGACCCAGATCGGCAAGTATCTTCCAGGCAAGGTGTGGTATATAGTTGGCCGTGTCTACGTGGGTAAGCAGGAACGCCTTGACGGCAAGAAACTGACGCTGAGCATGGTGCTCGAAACCTGTCTAGTCTATATCACGGGCGGCATTATTTTCTCCCTGAGCACACTCCTTGCAGGTGGTTACAGCATCGCCTGGATTACCCTCTCTGTAATACTCACCACGGCGGCGACCATCATGCTCCACCCGGCGAGCCTAAGATCTGTTTCGAACTTCATGCTCCGCCGCCTGAAGAAACCCGAGATCCATTTCACACTAAGTTATAACCAAATCTTCCGTATTTCTCTGTATTTCTTCGGCCTTTGGCTCGCGCAGATAGCCGGTTTCTTTTTGCTGATCAGAGCCATCTACCCGGTTCCTGCGGGAAACGTATTCCACATTGCATCAGCCTACTCTCTGGCATGGATAGGCGGCTCGCTCGCTCTGTTCGCCCCAGGCGGGCTGGGCGTGCGGGAAGGCATGATGACGCTCCTTCTGTCAGGTGTGCTTCCAACACCGTTAGCCATTGCCGTAAGTCTCATTGCGCGCATCTGGATCACGATCTTCGAGGTACTCATGTTCTTCATTGGACTGATCATCCAGCGCCGCGCGAAAGCAGGGGTAAATCCTTGACTATGCACTGATTCTTTCTATACTTGATAGATGAGCAAGAAATCAAAACAGAAGAAAATCCCCCAGCCTGAAACCAAGCCGTTTTTCCTGGAAATTCATTGGGAGAAGTTCGTCATTGCCCTGCTTCTTGTGTTGCCCCTCATATACTTCTCGTCATTTCTCAGCGCGGACCGCATGATCGCAGGCTCTGACTATCTCATCGGCGGTTACCCTTTCGAAAAATGGATAAGCGAACAGGAAGCGATGCCGCTGTGGTATCCGCATGTATTCGGCGGCATACCCGTGCTCGGCTCGCCCGTGGGCGGCCACCTGGCACCGCTCGCGCAACTGCGGGAGATCATACCGCCTCAGGTCGTGCTTGCCCTCTCTTTCATTATCTTCTTCTTTCTTGCGGGTCTCGGCACGTATCTGTACCTGAAGGCGATCGGTCTCTCACCCCATACCGCGGCGCTCGGCGCGGTGATCTATCAATTCATTGGCAATCTGTCAACGACGCCGGCCGCGGGCCATGCCGGAAGGGCCGCGAGCATTGCTCTATTTCCGCTCATGCTCTACTTCATCCACAAAGCAATAACATCGAAAAGGATCGTGTATTTCGTACTCACCGCCCTGACGACTGCGTTCGCCTTTTACGAGGGGCACTTCCAGATAACCTATTACGGACTGCTGCTGATCCTTGTTTATGTCATATATTACCTCATCGTTTCTCGCAAGGAACATTCCGGCAAGGATATCGCGCAAATCATCGGCTACGGACTGGTCTCGGTCGCCTTGATCTGCCTGCTCATGGCCGCCATCTGGCTGCCGGTACTGGCTGGCCTGGGCGAAGCGGCGCGCGGCGTCGAACGGGGTTATGAATATGCCACGTCATGGGCAATGCCGCCCCTGGAACTCGTGGACCTGATTATCCCCACGTTCTCGGGAATTCTCGACAAATACTGGGGCATGAACAGCTTCAAAATACACGTCGAATACTTCGGCGTCATTGCCGTACTCTTCGCTGCTTTCGCCGTTGCATTGTGCTGGCACAAGCGCTACGTGAAGTTCTTCGCTTTCGCGGCGGCCGCGGCCACGCTCGTCGCAATCGGCGGCGCCACCCCCTTCTTCCGGATCCCCTACGCGCTCATCCCCGGTTTCAAGCTATTCCGGGCGCCGGCTTTGATATTCTACCTCGCCAGTTTCAGCATGGTCGTGCTCGGCGCCATTGGCTTTGAGCACATCTTCATGAAGAAGACCGAAACACGGCCGAAAAAGCTGTTCGTCATCGGCTCCGTTCTGATCGCCGTCCTGATCCTGGTCGCGCTCATTTTTTCGCTCGGTGGCGATTCGCTCGCCCGGTCGATGCAGGAAGGAATGAAAGACCGGCTGTTGCCGCTCTGGGGAACCCAGGCGGTCCAGGCAAAACTCGCCAACTTGAAGAATAACTACTCTAGTCTCGTGGGTGGCGCGTGGCGCACGGCCCTGTTCGCGACGATCTGCCTTGGCCTCCTCTATCTTTCGACGCGGCGCAAGATAAAGGCGTGGGTTATCTCCCTGCTGTTGATCGCGCTTGCATTGACCGACCAGCTGACGATCGTTTCCCGATTCCTGCCCGAGGCGCCACCGCCGGAAAAGTACTATGCGGCCGACGATGTCACGCGTTTCATTAAAGAAAAACCAGGTGTCTTCCGGGTCTTTCCCACGCCGTGGTATGAGCATGCTTCAGACCTATACCTGCTCTATCACGACATCCAGAGCGCCGGCGGTTATATCCCGAACCCGCTCCGCCGCTACCAGGAATTCATCGGTGCCGGACAGAGCGTCATGTTCACGCCCTCTAACCTCGTCGAGCATCCCGGGTTTCTCGACATGCTCAACGCGAAGTATCTGATCGCGCCGACCCTGCCCGACGACATTTCACCGTATGACGCGCCGACGCGGGCGCTCATCGAGCAGATCAGGACTTACCTCCTGCGGTTCCAGCCTGCATTCCGGGGCCGCCGGTACACCGTGTACGAAAACCCGCACGCCATACCCAGGGTCCTCATGGTTCACGAATACCAGGTTCACGCTGAATCCGAGGCACTGGAGATAATGAAATCTGCAACGTACGACCCCTGGCGCACCGTGCTGCTCGAAGAGGACCCGGGCGTGCCGCATGTGGAAACCGGCGACGACCTCATCCCCGGCACCGTACGGCTGCAGGAATACGCGCCCAACCGGATCGTCTGCGAGACCGAGTCCCAGCACCACGGCTTTGTCGTGCTGGCGGACAACTGGCACCCGGACTGGCAGGTATTTGTGGATGGCGAGCCGAGCAAGATATACATTGCCAACCACACATTCCGGGCGGTCTATGTGCCGGCTGGAACGCACCAACTAGTATTCAAGTACTTGTCAAAAGGTTTTGAGACAGGAAGTGTCATATCAATATTTGCCTTGATTCTTGCATTAGGTATTTTACTGCTGCGATCGCGCATCAGGTTTGGCCGTTTGCCGTTCATGATGCGTAGGTCACGGCATAATAGCAATGATACGTAGACGGTAACGGAACTACACACATCAACGTTGTCCTTGTCGATAGCATTTAGAATCAGTATATTGACTTGACGTCGTTCTTGACAACAGTTTTGCTTCTGTTATAATTCTCCGGAGGTAGCGTATGAAGAACCGTGTAATACTGAGCATAGCAGCCGTTCTAACCTGCGGCCTGCAAGCAGCCACACTACGTCTAACCGCTCCCGAAGTCAGATCTTACGCATGTATGATCCACGACGCGGCACACAACAGAATGATCTTGTTTTCCGGCGGTTCTTATCGGATGTATGATGGCAGGGTCTTCAATGACACATGGGCATTCAACATCACCGACGAAACCTGGAGCAAACTCTCACCCTCGGGAACCGCCCCGGCTGAACGTATCATGGCAGCCGCCGCGTACGATAATACAGGAAACCGTATGATAGTGTTCGGTGGCGGCGGAGAACTCGGGCCTCAGTATAATGATGTGTGGGCTCTGAATTTGTCTCTCGGCGTTGAAGCATGGAGTCAGCTTTCAACCAGTGGAACACCGCCGTCTCCCCGCACCTCAGCCACGGCTATGGTTGATGAATACAATAATCGGCTAATCGTCTTTGGCGGAGAGGCTGGCGCCGGTGGTATGAATACCACATACTCCCTGGACCTCAGCACTCTTATCTGGTCGCAGCTCTTCCCATCAGGCACGGCACCGTGCCCGCGATTCGAACATTCGGCGGTATACGACCCCATCGGACACCGAATGATCATATTCGGCGGCAGAAATGACGTGCACATGAACGATACCTGGACACTCAATCTTTCCGCGGGAGCTGAGAGCTGGCAGCAGCTCTTTCCCACCGGAAATCCGCCGAATGCAAGAGGTAGACATTTCTGCGCGTACGACCACACCAACGAGAATATGATCATCGGGTTGGGGTATGCCTATACCGGATATTACGTACTGTACAGCGACATCTGGAAACTGGATATTGATCAGCAAGCATGGCAGCAAATATCCTATGCAGGCGGTATCATCCCAGGCAGGCGGGGGACCGTTGCGGCTTATAGCGCACCCTGCCAGGAGGTTGTTCTGTTCGGTGGCGATCAGCCCTACGCAAGTTATTTTGGAGAAACCTGTATCCTGTCCCTTGACAATCTCGCCGTTGCAGAATCCTCCGAGCAGACGGTTGCGGCACGACCAAGCATGACAATCTCAGGTAATCCCTCTCGGTCTCCTTTGCACATCAATGTGTTCTTACCGAAAGCCGATAACGCTTGTCTGAAAATCCATGACCTTACGGGGAGGGTAGTCAGAACACTATTCAGCGATGTAGCAAGTACCGGCAACTACATACTACAATGGGACGGAACGGACCAAAGTAACAGACGTGTCCCCGCCGGCACATATTTCCTCCGACTACATATTGATGGCACGCCAGTCACCGAAAAAGCCGTGCTTGTACACTAGGAAGGATTATTACCGGAATAATACAGCGAGCCGAGCGGTCAGCGATAGCATACTGATACGTGGGCCACGTATCCAAGGCAGAAAAATACCACAATAAGAACTTGATTTTTGCTGCATTATATATATAATGCTGTTTAATGGACAAAATCGACCGGATCCTTGAGAAATACGGTCACCAGCGATCGAGGATCATCCAGATCCTCAATGATATTCAGAAACTTCAGACTTACCTGCGCCGGGATGCCCTCGAGCATGTCAGCCGGCGCCTGCACATACCCCTGAGCCGGCTCTACAGCCTGGCCACCTTCTACTCGGCCTTCAGCCTCAAACCCCGGGGCAAGCATCTGGTCACGGTCTGCATGGGCACGGCCTGCCACGTGCGCGGCGCGCCCGCGGTCCTGAGCCGCCTCGAGGACCGGTTGAAGATCAAACCCGGCGAGACGACCACCGACGACGAGTATACGCTCAAGACCGTCAACTGCCTCGGCGCCTGCGCCCTGGCGCCGATCGTCGTCGTCGACGAAGAGTACCACGGTCAGACCACCGCCGACAAAGTCGAGAGACTGCTCGCCGGATATGAGAAGCCGAAGGCTAAGAACTAAAGAATACCGCCTTCACCTGCTGGTTTGCGCCGGCACCGGCTGCGTCGCCAACCGCTCTTTCGAGATCAAAGAAGAATTAGAAAAAGAGATCGCCCGAAAACACCTCAATGACGAGATACGGGTCATCACGACCGGCTGCCAGGGATTTTGCGAGCGCGGGCCGATCGTGATCGTGCAGCCCGACGGCATATTCTACCAGCAGGTCAAGAAGCGCGACATACCCCATCTCGTCGAAGAGCACCTGCTCAAGGGCCGGCCTGTGAAGGAGCTGATGTACACGCCCTCCCCACGGGAAACGCCGGTCCCGCGCATGATGGACATCGATTTCTTCCGGCACCAGCGGCTCATCGTGCTGCGCAACCGGGGCCGGCTCGATCCCGAGAACATCGAAGAGTATATAGGTTTTGACGGCTACCAGGCGCTCGAAAAGGCGCTCACGCGGATGACCCCCGAACAGATCATCCGGGAGGTGAAGATATCTGGATTGCGCGGCCGCGGCGGCGCCGGCTTTCCGACCGGCCGGAAATGGGAACTGTGCCGCCGGGAACGCGGTCGAAAAAAATATATCATCTGCAACGGCGACGAAGGCGACCCGGGCGCGTTCATGGACCGCAGCGTCCTGGAAGCCGACCCCCATTCAGTGATCGAAGGCATGGCGATCGGCGCATGGGCGATCGGCGCGCACCAGGGATTCATCTACGTGCGCAGCGAGTATCCCCTTGCCCTCAAGCGGCTGACGATCGCGCTCGCGCAAGCCGAGGACTACGGCTTGCTGGGCGATGATATCCTGGGTACCGGTTTCGACTTCAACGCTGACGTCGTGCAGGGCGCGGGCGCCTTTGTCTGCGGCGAGGAGACGGCTTTGATCGCGTCGATCGAAGGCCGGGCCGGCCGCCCCCGCCCCAGGCCGCCCTATCCCTCGGAAAAAGGATTGTGGGGCAAGCCGACCAATATCAACAACGTGGAGACCTGGGCCAATATCCCGATGATCATTCTCCGCGGCGCACAATGGTTCTCCTCGATCGGCACCGCGAAGAGCAAGGGCACCAAGATCTTCTCGCTCGTCGGCAAGATCAACAATACGGGACTGGTCGAAGTGCCGATGGGTATCTCCATGCGCCGGATCATATACGATATTGGCGGCGGTATTCCCAAGGGCAAGGAGTTCAAGGCCGTGCAGACTGGAGGACCGTCGGGCGGCTGCATACCCAGAACGTTGCTCGATCTGCCGATCGACTACGAAAGCCTGACCCAGGCCGGTTCAATGATGGGGTCGGGCGGCATGATCGTCATGGATGAAGACACCTGCATGGTAGATGTCGCGCGCTATTTTCTCAATTTTACACAGGAGGAATCGTGCGGCAAGTGTCCGCCCTGCCGCATGGGAACGAAGCACATGGTCTACGTGCTCGACCGGATCACCAGGGGCCAGGGCAAGGAGGGCGACATCGAGTTCCTCGAGCAGATCGCGGAGAACGTGAAACTCTCTTCCCTGTGCGGCCTCGGCCAGACCGCGGCCAACCCGGTCCTCACGACGATCAAGTACTTTCGCGACGAATACGAGGCCCATATCAAAGAGAAACGCTGCCCGGCTCTCGTCTGCAAAGAACTGATCTCCTACACGATCGACGCCGGACTGTGCGGCGGCTGCACGGTCTGCGCCAAGAACTGCCCGAGCGCGGCCATTTCCGGTGAAGCGAAAAAGGTGCACACTATCGACCAGCAGAAATGCACGAAGTGCGGTATCTGCATTTCAGTCTGTCCGTCCAAGTTCAGCGCGGTCAAGAAAGTGTCTCCGGTGCTCAAATGATCAAGATTACGGTTACGATCAACGGACGAAAAGTAAAGGCACAAAAGGGCGCGACCGTGCTCGAGATCGCGCAAGCCTCGGGCATCAGGATCCCGACCCTGTGCCACCATAAAGACCTTTCACCCTATGGCGGATGCCGGCTCTGCATCGTCGAGGTCAAGGGAACGCGCAATCCGTTGACCGCCTGTACCCTGGTCGCCGAGCACGGCATGGTCGTCAAGACCGATACTGAGCGCGTGCGCAAACTACGCCGGGCAACGCTCCAGCTGATCCTCTCCGAACACCCGAACGCGTGCCTGGTTTGCGAGCGGGAAGGTGACTGTAATAACTTCCAGGAGTGCATCAAGAAATCCGCCGTGACCTTCGGCTGCAAATCATGTCCGAAGAACAATGAATGCGAGCTCCAAGATCTGGCCCGGGAACTCGGGATAAAGGACATCCCGTTCGAATTCCGTTACCGGAATCTCGAGCCCCAGCGCAATGATCCGTTCTTTGACCGCGATTACAACCTTTGCGTATTATGCGGGAGATGTGTCCGCGTCTGCGAAGAGATCCGTCATGCCAGCACCCTGGAGTTCCATCACCGCGGACCGGACACGATGGTCGGCACCGCGTTCGACCTGCCGCATCTCGAATCCGGCTGCCAGTTCTGCGGCGCGTGCGTCGATGTCTGCCCGACCGGCGCCCTGCGCGACCGGTTCAGCCGGTATGACCGGCCTCCGGATAGAAAGATGAGGACCACGTGCCTCCTATGCAACATGGGATGCGCGATCGATCTGAACGTCGCCGGCGACAAAGTGACGTGCACCACGCCGCACCGCAGTCAAATATGCGTCCGGGGCCGCTTTGGCATCGCGCCGCTCGTGCATCACCCGAAGCGTATCACGAAGCCGCTGGTGAAGAAAGAACACGGGTTGGTCGAGGTGGAATGGGATGAAGCATTGGATTTCGCTGCGCAAAAACTGCGCGAGCACCACAACCGCACCGGCATGCTGCTCTCGTCCCAGTTGACGTCCGAGGCAATTGACCGGGCCTACTCGTTGTGCGATCGATCGAAGGCGGTGATTGCGGTACCGGCCGCTCCGGTTGAAGGGCTGACGCCACTGCAGTTTAGAAAGATCGAACGCAATGCCGCGTTCATTGTCATTAACACCGATCTGGTCGCTGACTACCCGGTCCTGCTCCTCGGGTTGCGCAGGAAATTCAAAGACAGCAAAAAATTCATAGTCATCAACGCACTCGCCCATGCCACAGATCGCTATGCCGATACCGTGCTGAACCCGAAACCCGGTACGGCGCACGAGGTTCTTGATGCGCTCGTTGGCACCCGTACGAGGCGGGTGCCGAAGAAATGCGGCATAACCGCGGACGAGATCGACGGAGCGCGGTGCCTGCTCAAAGACCGGCCGTGCTATGTGCTCTATGATGTAGCCAATTTTGCCCTGGCACGCCCGGTCAAGTCGGTCAAGAGATTATGCCTGAGCGCCATTCCCAACGGCCTGAAGATCTGCCGAATGGGTTTTGACCGGACACCCGACCAACTCCTGAGCAGCGATCGTATTGACTGTCTTTACCTGGTCGGTTCGGCACCGTTTCTGCGCAGGAAGTATCAGACGGTCATTGTCCAGGATTCTTTTCTGCCCGGTTTCGATTTCGATGTCTTCCTGCCGGCCGCAACCTTTGTCGAGCTGGACGGCACCATGGTTGATATCGAGGGAAAGAAGAAACGCGTGCACCGGGCCGTCGAACCGGCAGGCAGATCACGCTCCGATGAGTGGATATTCGGCAGATTGGCACAAGCTATGAGCATGAAACCCGGCAAGAAGAAGAAACGAAAAATGGCGAAGTCGAAACCCATGCCCAGGATCCATACGAGCCGGGCCTATCCCTTGCAGCTCATCGTCCGCGAGAACACCCATCTCTACCGCGGTAGGCCATTGTCGAGTTTGCTCACAGGTTTCCAGCGCCTGCGCCGGGATCGTTCTGCTTGGTTCAATGAAAGGACCGCGCGAAAATACAATCTCCATGACGGCGCATTGGCGAAAATTGCGAACCACGAGATCTCTTTTGAACTGCCGGTCAGGATAAGCCAGGAAGTGCCGGATGGTGCAGTCCTCATCTTTGCCCATCCGTCATTGTCCAGGATCAAGGACCAACGAGTGAGGCTCGAATGTTCAAAGTCCTGAAACGGGAAAGAATAGTCCCCAATATCCACCTGCTCGTCATTGAATCCGATGTCATCCACACCAATGCCCGGGCCGGCGAGTTCGCGGTGGTCCGCGCCGATGAACCGGGCGAGCGCATCCCGCTCAATCTCGTCGATTGGGACGAGAAGAGCGTCAGTGTTATCTTCATGGAAGTCGGCACCTCGACCAGGAAGCTTGCCGCGCTGCAGACCGGCGACGCGATCGCGACCCTGGTCGGTCCCCTGGGCAAACCCACCGAAATGCCAAAGGGCATGAACATCCTCTGCATCGGCGGGTGCTACGGGATCGGCGCGCTCCTGCCCGTTATCCGGGCCTTCAAACACCACGGCAACCGGGTAACCACGGCGATCGAGGCGCGCAGCGGATTCATGCTCTACTGGCAGGATAGACTGAAGCAACACAGCAACGAGTTATATGAAATAACGCGCGACGGATCCAGGGGGATCACCGGGCACGCGCACGGTTTCCTCGATGACTACCTTAAGAGCAACAAGGTCGATCTGGTCTATGCGCAGGGCTGCACTTATCTGACCTATCTCGTATCGCAGACGACCCGGCCGTTCGGGATCAAAACGATCGTCGGCCTCAATCCGATCATGGTCGATGCGACCGGCATGTGCGGCGTATGCCGCGTCATCGTCGGCGGTGAAACGAAGTTCGGCTGCGTTGACGGCCCGGAATTCGACGGACATCAGGTCGATTGGGAGAACCTCTTGTCGCGCCGCAAGACATACCTGAAAGAAGAAGTCTATTCGCTCAGTTTCTACGAGTGCGAGAAATATGGCTGAGAAGATCGTAGCGAAAAAGACACCAATGCGCGAGCGGCCGCCCAAAGAGCGGATCAAGGGCTATGACGAGGTGCCTTACGGATACAACGAACAGGAAGCCATTACTGAAGCAAAACGCTGCCTGCAATGTAAACGGCCCACTTGCGTTCAGGGTTGTCCGGTCGAGATCGACATTCCCGGTTTCATCAAATTCATCGCCGAGGCCGACTTCACGAATGCGATCAAGCGGCTCAAGGAGCGTAACGTCCTGCCCGCGGTCTGCGGCCGGGTATGCCCTCAGGAAGATCAGTGCGAGAAACTCTGTGTGCTCGCGAAGAAATTCGAACCGGTTGCGATCGGACGGTTAGAGCGATTTGCAGCGGACTGGGAAGCAACGCGGGACAAACCATCGATCCCGGAGGTCCCTCCATCGACCGGCAAGAAGGTCGCCGTGATCGGAGCCGGGCCCGGCGGTTTAACCGTTGCCGGCGATCTAGTCATGCAGGGCCACCAGATAACGATCTACGAAGCCCTGCACAAACCCGGCGGCGTTCTCATCTACGGCATCCCCGAGTTCAGACTGCCCAAGGCGATCATCGAGCGCGAGGTCGACTATCTCCTGCAGTGCGGCGTGAAACTCCGGGTCGATTTCGTCGTGGGCAAGACCGAGACGATCGATCAGTTGTTCAAGACATTCGACGCCGTGTATATCGGAACCGGCGCCGGATTGCCCTGGTTCATGAACATTCCAGGCGAGAATCTCAACGGCGTGTATTCGGCGAACGAGTACCTGACCCGGGCGAACCTGATGAAGGCCTACTTGTTCCCGGAATACGACACGCCCATCGTCCGCGGCAAACGCGTCGCCGTGATCGGCGGCGGCAACGTCGCCATGGACTGCGCGCGCACGGCCCTGCGCCTCGGTGCCGACGAGGTGAGGATCGTTTACCGGCGCTCGCTC
>JACUUY010000149.1 GCA_014859085.1 Caldifarciminota bacterium | reverse complement strand
CGTTGATGACCAGACAATCGAATTCGCTCCACCAGAACATGGAGTTTGCATTAATCGGCACGTCCGGGACCGGTGTTTCCGGACCCCACGTGTAGCCGCCGTCCGTTGATTCGATGTAGTATGGATAGATCACTGAATCGGTTGCTGCGAACGTATAATAATCCAGGTAGGCGTATAACACGTGATCATCCGTACCGCGGGACAGGCAGCCACTTGCGCCATCGGAAGCGATAAAAGCCATCGGGATGGTGTCGGTCCACGTATATCCGCCGTCATTCGAGACCCAGCAATAAACCCATTGATTACCGAAGACACTCCAGGCGGTTGCCACGAAGTTCGTTATGTCATCCGGCGCCATCGCGATGTCCGGATTCCGTGGATACATGACCGGCGACTGGGAGTTCGGCAGCACGAGAGGCACGGAGAACGAGGGGGCCGATGGCGTATTCTCTTCGAGCATCACGTTGAGCGAAGAACCGTCAGACCAGATGAACGCCAGGCCGCCAGTTTGACAGAAATTCGGCGGACCGTCCATGGCGCATTGCATCGACTGGCCGGCGCCGAATGGACCATACCGGCTCCACACGGCCCCGGCATTGATCGAGTAGGCAATTTTAAGGCCCGTCATATTGTTAGGATACAACGGTACGCCATAGAGGGCGGCAACGTCGGTGCCGTGCTCGCAGACCAGGATATTGCTGCCCGGCGTGCGTATTCTGAACCCCGGACTGATCCCTTCTATCACCACACCCTCACCGGACAGATGGTAAGGCCCGGCAATCACATTATCGGTGCCCACATCGGCATTGCCGCGGGCGAATGGCGTGGCGGCCAATGCCAGCAACAATGCCCCAACCGCATATCGCTTCATTTTTGCCTCCCAAAGGCGTCGCGCATGTTCGCCTTTTATCCATATCCATTTACGGCGGAAAGGGTGAAATAAGTGTGAAATCGGGCGTATTTTCTGCTGGACGGCCGCGGCGCGTGAGCGCTCCAGAGGGCTACTTCACGATGCGGTTGTAATAATCGACGGTCTGGCGCTGCGGTTCTGTTTGCAGATCTTGCTTGAGGAGCCGCTTGAGTTCAGCGAAATCCTTTTTCACATCGTTGAATCTCTTCAGTTCTGCCAGGGCTCCCCATAACTTCCTGCGGTATGTTTCATCATACGGATCATGGGCGACGAGTTTCTGGCACAGCGCGGCGCATTCGCGGAAATGACGGCGACGGAGCGCGACATCGGCCAGGGCCGCGATACCCTCGCCATATTGCCTTGCGTAGTACCCACGCATTGCTTCGACCCAATCATCGTACCAGCCTTTGGCATATCCATCCTGGTAAAGGGTTATTGCCTCGGCAATACATTGCTCGCGGTCATCCTGCCGGGTTTTTGATCGCTTCATCAGATCTTCGAATTCCGCAATATCGAGCCACACCGAAAGATCCGGCGCGAGTTGGTATTTCTTGTTTCTGTATATGACCGGACTTTCATCGTGCGGAATCACCGTGCCCAGTGCCTGCCGGATATGGTGCATTGCCTTGCGCAAATTCCTCGCCCCGCTGCTCGCCGAGGCATCTTTCCACAGGGCGTCAATCAGTATGTCGCGTGGTATCATCGTGTGCTGGCGGGAACACATGTAACAGAATAGTTTCAGCGCCTTGGACGTCTTCCAGGCGCGGTCTTCGATCGTCCTGCCGTCAACGACGACGCGCGGCGTGCCGAACAGATAGACCTCAACGGAATGATAGGCGATCTTCCGGTGCTTTATGATCGTTGACGTGTAGGTTTCTGCCACTTTCATGAGCGAACCGATCGCCCATCCGTGTTCTTTTATGAATTTTGATAGAGAATAATCATACGCGTTGTCCTCGGATAGCCTCGCGGCCCGTGTGAGATACTTCAATACTTCAGTCCCGCGACGGTTCATGTGCATCAATCGTGCCCGCTCCAGCAAAGCCAGGAATAGTTCATATTTCATGGTGTATCTCTTCGCCAGCCTGACCGCGTCGGCGAGCAGATTTTCCGCCTCGAACATCTTATGCTGGGCAAGACGCAGCCTGGCTTCTACGATGTGTATCGAAACCGCGTCCACATCATCGCCCGGTTTTCTCAACCGCCGGATATCGGCGATGCTCTCGTCCGCCTTGGCCAGATCTCCGAGTTTCGTGTAGATGCGGCAGAGATCCTTATGCACGATGCTGGTCATCCGGTTCAGGTGAAGCCTTTCGAAAACTTGAACCGCTTTGCGCAGATATTCGACCGACATGTTCAGATCGCCGAGTTCCTCGTAGAACGCGGCATAGCCGCACCAGATGGCGGCGAGTGAGCATGTATCATTGTACTTGTTGCTCAGTTCCAGGCCGAGTTTCAGGATCGATGCCACTTTCGTTGTGTTGCCCGTGGAAACGCACAACCGTACCGCGTTGCCGAATATCGTCCCGAAATGCGGGGAGAAGTTGGCTTCCTCTCTGAGCAGGTGAACCGCGTCAACGATCTTCCGGTAAGCCGTGTGCAGGTCACCGGCTTTCCGGTCGGTCATTGCCCAGTTGTTCATGATGCTCACCTCGAGTCCGTTGTTTTCGGGGAATCGGCGCACGATTCCCGACGCCTGGCCAAAACACCCCGCCGCTTCTTTCAATTTCGCGCCGCCCGCTTTGGAGTATATCAGGCCCTGTGAATTGAGCATCGCGGCGTTTGACAGTGCGCGTTTTGTCGGTGACGTCCGTAAGGCCTCGATGAGCCAGCGCTTCGCGGTCTTGAGATTGCCCAGGTTGAAATAGATCGACCCCAGATCGTAGTATGCTTGCGCCAGTTTCCTTGAACGGTCGCCCTGTTTCTTCAATAAACGAATTGCCTTTGTGAGGTTTGCGATAGCGCCGTTCGGATGTCCGCTGGACATCTGAGCATAACTGTACACCATGAGCAATGCCGGATCGAATTGCACCGCGCCGGGCGGCAGTTTTTCAATATACGATACGACCGTACGGCTCTTGCCGCTGTTCGTCATTTCATCGCCCGTCTCCCGGATCAGCCGCGCGGCCCGTATGTGCTGCCCGGCTTCCAGGTAGTAGGGGATCGCCATTGCGGTCTGTCCTTTTTTGCGGAAATGGTCGGCCGCACTCAAGGACGTCCGTTTCTTCGATTCCATATCCGGCCATTTCGAGAGAAGAAAATCCCGAAAGAGATTGTGAAACCGGTAATTGCCATCGGGCATGCTTGAAACAAAGGCGTTCTTCTGTTCCAGGTAACGCAAGATCTCTCCGGAATTCCGCCGGCCGGTGATCTTGTTGCAGACATCATGGTCCAGCCATTCCAGGATCGAAATGCTGACCATGAAATCCTGTACTTCGGGCGGCTCGCGCTCGTAGATCTCCTGCGCGAAATAATTGAAGTAGGTGGACCACCATTTACCTGGGATTTTTTGCTGAGGCAATGGAATATGCGATCTCAATCGATCGCTGAGGTCTTTCCCCGTTGTTTGCAGAACCAGCTGGAGTGAAGTGACCCAGCCTTCCGAGTGTTCTTCGAGCGCACGCAGTTCGTGTCGGTCCAGCGAGATACCATGGGTTCGCCTGAACAGTTGATCGATCTCACGGCGGTTGAATTTCAGATCATGATGTGTCATTTCCATGAGTTCGTTATGCGTCTTGAGTCTTGTCATGGCGAAAACGGGCCGCTGGCGGGTGGCGATGATCAGGTGAAGATTCTGCGGCGCATGGCATAGAAGGTAGTCCAGGGCTTCATCGATCTGACGGGAAGGGTCGATGTTGTGGTAATCATCGAGCACGATGATCGTGTCGCCGGTTGCATTTTCAACAAACTCGTTGATGAATGTGCCAACGATCATATCGGTGTGTTCCGTCGCCGGGGCGGCCATTCTCAGAACCGTCTTCATTCGACGGCCAAAGCGGGGGCTGATCCGTCTGAAGCCCGCGTCCAGGTAAGAAAAGAAGATCGCGAGTTCCGAATCGCCGGGTTCAAGATGATAGAATACGCAGGGCAGATCCGTCTGCGCCATGAATTGTGAGAGCAGGGTCGTCTTTCCGTAGCCGGCGCCGGCGTTGATCAGGATCAGTTTCTGGTCGGTATTCTCTTGCAGCATTCGGGTACAGCGTTCGCGCTCAAGGATATTGCCCTTAACCCGGGGTATTTGAAGCTTCGTGCTTAGTATCATACTGGAAGCCGTTCTCCTGGTACCTCAGTATATGTCAGTTGACAGACCGTGTCAAGTTGAGCGGGATCTGATCGCGGGGCGAGATCCTCCATGGTAATTACGGTTAACAAAGAAAGGAGGATACACCGATGGGCGTATTTAAGCTCAATCAGCTGTGGGCTGAAGTCAAGGATTATTATGTGGATTGGGAGAAGGAGGCGTTTGCCAAGCCGGGGCGGCGGGCATTGAAGCAGCTATTAGAGGACGCGATGAAGGCGGAGGTGGTGGATTATCGTAATGGTTATTATCATCGCAATTTGGTGACCTCGTTAGGCTTCATTTCCCGATTGATGGTGCCGCGGACGCGTAAGAAGGGTTGTGCGCCGGGTGTGTTCAGTCGTT
>JACUUY010000148.1 GCA_014859085.1 Caldifarciminota bacterium | reverse complement strand
AACGCGTCTGGGAGACGATATTGAACTGAGGATGCTCGCCCCAGCTGGACTCAAAAGCCACGGTCTGGACTGCATAACCCGCAGCACAGAGCAGCATTACCATAATCAATAATCTCTGCATCATACCTCCTTCGGTAGATTCAAACATCTATTTCTCTAATTTCTCCTGTTTTCTACGAATTCCTGCCGGTTTCACTTACCCTCTACGTTCTGTTACCGGCGACGATCCAGATATTCGGCTACTGTCCGTCGTAATTCATGCATTCCATTATTCTACTTTGCCGATTCTGTTTGTCAACCAGGTATCGAAGCCGGTGCTCATCGGAGGAGCACGGTTTTCTGGACCTTCAGGCAGTCGTCGGTGTCGAAACGGACGAAGTAGACACCGGCCGGTACCTTGCGGCCTTGATCATCACGGCCCTGCCAGGCAGCCGTGTAATAACCGGGCTCACGGACACCTTCGGCCAGCACCGAGACCATACGCCCGGCCGCATCGTAGACGCGCAGACTCACGCGGCTGCGCGCTGCCACCTGATAGGAGATCGACATGCTGCTGACAAACGGATTCGGATGAATGTTCATTAATGTCGTACGCGCAGGCGCAATACTAAGGTCATCGTGTTCGGCGATGCCCGGCGTCGGCTGGATCGTCGTATACCGGATCGCGAACGAATCGGTGATCGGTACGGCCAGACTATCGTAGACCGCATTGTAATTGTATTGAATGCCCACGGTCTGTGTTTCGTTCTCAATGCCGATGGTCACGCTCGCGGGCAGCTGGAGACCGGTCAGGTACTGGACAAGGATCTCGCCATCGCCGGTCGGCGTCGGGAAATAGACCGGATCATAGAGAATGATCTCGAATGTCTCGTGGTAGCCGAGCATGGGAAAGTGTTCGATCATGAAGTACTCGACGATGAACCGGTGATTCGCCGCATCATGGTAGTAGTATATATCGCCCGGCTGCCCGGGTGTGCCCGGCTCCAGATAATCCCAGATGCCGGCGATCATTGCGGGCGGGCCCGCAGCGTTGGGGATGCTCGTATTTGCATAGGAGAACAAACCCGTCGAATCCATGGCGATCCAGCCGTTTGAACATATCGATATCCGGTCATAGTCAATGCCGTAGTAACGGAAGGTGAATGGGAGATCGACGACAACGGTCTGGTTGCGGTTCAGATCCAGAGAGACGCCGGGATTGGCCGTCTGGGTCGAGTCGATCGCATACCAGTTGAATGCTGGCGATTGACCGTGCGGCCCATTCGAGTAATAGGCGTAGTAGTAGTTCGTGTCCGTTGGCACGGAACGGCCGACGATTAATGAAAAGCCGACGGTATCGGCGCAGACACCGGATTGGATGACGACCGTAAAATCGACGAGTGTTCCGAATGGAATGCCGGTGCTGGCATAGACCGTGAAGGGATCAGCAGCATTGGCTCCGGTGCTGCCGCTTCCGATCGTGCCAAAACTGCCGGAATTGTCGACCACACTGATACCCGGTGAATTGCTGCTCAGGGTCGCAGTGACATTCTCTGCTTCGGCACCACCTTCGTTCATGACCGTGACCACAAGATCTGCGGTTTCGCTTGGATCCAGGATGCCGTTATTCCATGCGCCGCCGACAACCTCTACCGATTGGAAGATGAACTGCGGTGCATGTACGGTAAATGCCGGATGATAAGTCCACGTGCTGTCGTTACCGTCATGGAATTCAAGCGTGAAAGCCAGGGTATACCCGTCCGGGCAGTTATCTGCCACGGTGAAGGTATAATCAGGCGTTGAACGGGCTGAATCGAACTCGGCGATCGTGCCATACCAGCTCGAGTCAATGGATATACTGACATATGGGTCGGTGACGGAGAGCAGGCCGTAAACCGACTGGAGTGTCTGGGTACCCATGTTCTTCGCATACACGCCGTAGCCGATCGTCTCGCCCGGATTGATCTGCCCGTTACTTCCCATTCCGCTCAGCACCGTGGTCGCGATCACCGGAAACCCGTAGCTGCTGGGCACGATCGGTACGTCGCATTCATACCGGTAGTGATTGAATTTTGTCACGGTAACCTTCATGATCGAACCGACGGGCTGGGGCGCGATCGAAATGCTTACCGGCGAGCCGGTGCCTTCGGCGACGCCAATGATCTCGCCGTTCACGGTCAGGGCGATCACCGCGCTGTCATTGGCCGTGACCTGGAAACTCGTTTGCGTGGTGATCAGTCTCGGAGCGTGGGTTACCGCGAGTTGTGCCGGCATTTCGGAGTACAGGACACTGAACGCTTCGCCGTGGTGGTGGAAGAGATGGTATGTGATCGCCTTCACCGACGGCGTGGAAGGCCAGCTGGATTGCTGCAGGAAGTATTTAGCCGAGCTCATAGCCATGCAGGGTCTGAGATTGAAATAGCCTGGCACCTGCGCGCCGTACACCGGGTAGGCTGGCATGAACTGCGGCCACATCGCATCGTACATTCCCCAGACATAGACGTCGTTGACATACGAGTAACTCACTTCACTCGCGGCGTTGAGGCTGAGCGCGCCGTATTCGATACGGTGGAATTTCTCGGCGAAACACTCGGCCGGGATGATGTACTTGCCGGTGAGGCAGTTGCTCGAATTGACGAAGACGAACATTTCATTGGTCAGACCACTGAGATGGGCGGTGGAATAATCCGGCTCGCCCCAACCGTATTCGTAACCATGGTCACGGTGCTGGATCAGGAAGGCGCCGGAATTGATCGCCGCATTGATCCCCGTTGCCGAACCGCCGCTCCACCACGCGGCATCATAAGGGTTGGTCAGCGCGGGCAGCCAACCGAGGTTGTAGAAGTAATTCACGACCGTTGATGTGTTCGAAGCCGTTGACCAGGGGCCGCCCACAACCGGTGTGCCCGAGTAGATCGCATATTCACGCACCGGGCTCTTGCCGAGTCCGTTAACGAGGAAGCCGCGTACGACCTCACTGCACAGCTGGAACCAGCGCTCGGTCTGCCAGCCGCAGGCCATAAGCGGCTCATCATAGAAATTGGCCGCGGTGTAGGGGTTGCGCTCATAACTCAGGAATTTGTTGATCATGGTGCTCAGGTGGATTTCGTCCTGGGCGCAGATGCGTCCATGATGCATGTCCGGAAGGTTGTTGCCGTACACATCTGCATAGATGTTGTCCGAAGCACACGTGCCGCCGGTACCCGTCCACATTGGAGCCAGTATGCCGTATGTGTCGCCTGAATTCGGGTAATCGGAAAGCAATAAGAACGCCGCGGGTGCTGGGTTCCATGTTGTATAGGCGTTGTTCAGGAAATTCTCGATCGCGGTCGTCGAACTGCCGCCGACCTCGGATAAGGTGAAGACCTCGCAACTTATGCCCTGCAACTTGCGCCAGGTCTTGATCGTATCGGCCCAGGCCTCAAAGACCGGATCGTCGGGCACAATGATGATATACTCAAAACCGTCCCGGGCCTGGACCCGCTCCGGCGCATAGAAATCGATCTGCGGCAGGACATCATAGTTCAAGAGATGGCCCTGTAACAACGGCTCCCAGAACCGGCTGCGCAGACGGTCATCGCCAAACCGGCCATTGCCGCCGACAAAATCGATCCTTACCCTGATATCTTTATAGATCACCAATTCCTTGGTCACCGGATTGTACTGAAAAGGAGTGAATCCCAGCGTTACAACATCAACCCCGCGGATCTTATCCAGCACGGAGATAACGGCCGGTGATTCGGGGTAAAACGCATTTCGGGTGTAGATGTCCGCGTTCTTCTCGTAGCGCAGTGGTGAATCATCGTCTTCCTTGGGGATGTTCGGCGCGGGCAGAATATCGACACCGGTGTGTACCTCGGTGCGCGTACCGAGGATCGTCAGTCGTGCTTGCGCGCCCTGGGGGACCGCGATATAACGGCCCGTGCCCGGTAGATTCGGCGCGCCTTCATCGTTGAACAGAAAGATCCCGGGTACGCCGTAGTTCTTCATGGGCGCGCCGTTGACTTCGATCTCTTCGACAATAATCTCGTGCAGGCTGAAGACTATTTCGATGCCCGATCGATCTTGTGAGACAACATTGAATAGGGGATGCTCGCCCCAGCTGTCCTCAAAAGCCACGGTCTCAAGCGCATAACTCGCAGCACAGAGGAGCATTGCCATGATCAATAACCTTCGCATCATACCTCCCTTGAAAGAATGGTTAATGGGTTGAGGTTGGGAAGCTGGACAAGGATTGGCTGAGGGTTGGGATGCTTGACGAAAACCATGGTTGTATCCAGCATCTCAAACCCAACCTTCCGTCCCTGTGGTTCCAGTGCCCCCGAACTCAACCATCTAACTATCTGAAAAGAACTGCCTTCTGAACTTTCTGATAATCAGGCGTCTCGAATTTCACGAAGTAGACGCCGGCCGGTACTTTACGGCCCAGGTCATCGACCCCGTCCCAGGTGACCGCGTAGTAACCCGGCGGTTGCGTGCCCTCGGTCAGGGTCCGCACCAGGCGGCCCGCCGCATCATACAGCACCAGCTCGACCGGCGCGGTGTGCGCCAGCTGATAACGGACACTCAAGACCCGCCAGCCCGGATTGGGATACAACGG
>JACUUY010000147.1 GCA_014859085.1 Caldifarciminota bacterium | reverse complement strand
AGCCTTTGCAGTCTTGTCATGGGCTATTTTAACTCCGCGGTCTTTGAAGTCAATAGAAAGCGCAGATAGGAAGAAAATGCAGGCGAAAAAATAAGTTGAATCCACGATGTAGCGATAAGAAAGAACACTTGTGTTCCCCCACAGATGCATATAGGGAGCGGTGTGCATTTACAGTTGCAGACGTGTGCATCTCGCTCCATTGGGTGATATCAGCATTGATCTATAACATTCTTCTGATTTTCTCGACGAGCTTGAAGGCGCTGGAATAATCGGCAATCGGAATAACATAGAATCCGTCCACATGATCTTTCAATTCTTTCGCCGTCGCATAGAGTATCTCTGTCTCATCCCCGTCCTCAATTATTTCTACATATTCGTAAGGAATCCCCATGAATTTCATAAGAGAAAATGCTCGTTTCTTCGTATGCAAGAATGAAAGCCCGGCGATGACTTTTGCCTCGCTATGTCGCCGGCGGAATTCTTCCAAGACCTTGAGGAATGCCGCTGGTCTAAATATCGGTTGTGTGAAGAAGACTCCGGCTCCATGCCGGCATTTCTCGACAGCCTTGGCAAATTCACCTTGAAGGTTTGGGACATTGGGATTGAACCCCGCACATAAGCACAGATTTACCGGTCTGATCGCGCCTCTTGAAGTACTCACGCCGGCAGCAAGATTCTTCGCAATCTCCAATAACCTTATGGCATTCAGTTCAAACACGCCTCGTCCTTCGACTGGCCTGTCCCCAGTTACACATAAAATGTTCACAATACCCAGCGCTGCTGCACCAAGAAGTTGGCTCTCGAATCCAAGTGAAGTCAGACTACGGGCAACGAAGTGAGGTATTGTTTCAATGCATGTCCTCTCTTGTATTATATGGGCATAACTGAGGGCATCAGGACGCAATTTGCCCAACGGGTTAGAGGGAACATTAACGGCATCGACATAGTCCTTGAATGGTTCGAGTTTCTGTAAGAGAGTCTCTTTTTCAGTTATCAGCGGCGCCAAGACTTCAAGCGTGATTATCTTTTTCTGATACAACTTATCTCGCAGCATTCTTGCGCGGCAGAGCGTCCATACAGCTGAACCATCCGACTCCGGAAAGATAGGAATTGTCGTTCCCGATGAGAACCCCGCTCATTCTCCTAATGACGCCAAATACGTTCACCATTCTTGCTGGACGAAGATGGATCCATCGGCCCATTTGGTGCATGGCCTTTAGCATGTTGCACTCCCTTGTTCTAAGCAACGCCAATAACCGGAGATGATGAGTGATTTAAACATAAAACTTCCCAAAGGGATGGGAAGTTTCCCAAAGCAAACACTCATCTCTCCCTTTTCGGGCGGGAATTGGCACCACGCCGTTCTGCAACTCAGAACCGGTTGCCGAGGCTTCACAGGGCCCGTCCCTCTGCCTCTCTTGATGAGAATCTAGATTTCAAAATCTAGATTTCAACGATCGAATCTTCATTCAATATATATGAAAATACTTGCTTGTCAAGTATACAATGTAGATCTGTCATTCAATAACGTATAGTGCACACCCTCTGATAGTTTTGACAGCCATGAATGCACATGCTAATTGTGTATAGTCTCACATCAAGAAGGTAGATTAGATTGTGGCTAACATACTGCATTTGCACGAAACCGAGAACTGTACAGATAATCTCGCTGCCAATTAAACGACTGGTTCTTGTTCCGACACACGATGCGCTCGACCCCGGCGCCTCCATCTATCTACCAGCGAATATTTCCTATGTGACCTAAGTCTCCAACGGCTCTATTCGAGCAACACGAACTTGCCCGTCATCTGCCCGGCTTCGTCTTCCAGCACGACGAAATATACACCTGGAATCATGCCGGCCAGTGAGATCGAACGTTCGGTCTCCCCATACTGAAGCGCTTCTTCCCTCACCGATCTCCCCGCCGCATCACAGATCGTCAGACGCAGGTTTTCTGTTATGGATCCGGGATCATGCATCATGCATCTTATATTTATCGTCCCTCTTGCCGGGTTCGGCGATATGCTCAGCATACGCGCCTGCGGCACATCCGGAACAAATCCGACAATGCCCGTGCCTCCGTCGATCACCGTGATCTTGCTCGACGTATAATGGCTCAGATACACGAGGCCCTGGGCAACGTCGCGGACGAACACCTTCCTCGGCGAGTCGAGGCCGTAAGACCTCGTATGGCACGGCAGGACGAAGTCGGCCAGGACCGCGTTGGTGTTCCCGTCAAACACCATGACCGCATCCTGCCAGCCGTTGGTGACATAAGCGCAATAAAGTACGTCGTTGTTCGTGTCATACGCGAGCGCATGCGGCGCACCCGGAATGGAAAGGGTCGAGAGGATCGTGTTGGATGACGCATCGATGACCGTGACCCCGGCGCTGAAAATATTCGCGCTGTACAACCGGTTGTTCTGGGGATTGTAGGCGAGCGTGAACGGATAGGAATTACCGCCGATGGGGATCGTCGCCGTGACCTGATTCGTAACGCCGTCGATCACGGTGATGTCGTGGCTCGCGTAGTTGGCAACATAGACCTTGTTGTCGACCGGATTATGGACGGCCGACCACGGCCAGTTGCCGGCCGGGACCGTCGCGAGCACCGAATTCGTAGCGGCATCGATGATCGTCACCGTGTTGTTACCGTAATCGATCGAGTAGATCTTGTTGCTCGTCGGATTGTACAGTATGTCATAGGGCCCGCTGCCGACCATGATATGCGTGACAAAATTGTTGGTCGCGCCGTCGATCACGGTCACCCGGTTACCCCAGAAGCAGACCGCGTAAATCCTGTTGTTCACCGGGCTGCGCGCGAGCGCGACCGGATATTGACCCGTGGTCACCTCGGCCAGCGTCGCGTTGCTCGTCGCGTCGATGACCGAAACCCGGCTCTCATAGCGGTTGGCGCAATAGACCTTGTCCTCAACCGGGTTGTCACAAACGTCCCACGGACCGTCCCGCACGGTCAGCATCGCGGCCGTATCCGGGTTCGCCGTCTCGAGGACGGCCAGAATGTCATCGCCGCGGCCCGCGGCATAATATTTGTTCGTGCTCGTATCGAGCATCGTCGAATAGGGCGTGTAGCCCACGAGCGTCTTGAAGAGGAACGCAAAGTTATCCGCCTCGTAACCCTGGACCGTGAACCCGGGCACGTTGGTCGCGCCGGTATTGCCGATCCAGACATTGTTCTGGTTCGCTTCCCAGAACATTCCCCTGGGCCAGTTCATGGCCGGCAGGTAGCCAACGATGGCGTTGTTGCTGCAGTTGATCGCGACGACCTGCGGGTAGGACGACGCGACGAAGAGCCGGTTGTCGATCGTGTCGCAGGCGCTCGCGTAGATCGCCTGGCCGACCGGGATCGTGGCGACCACCTGGTCGGTGCCGCCGTCGATCACGACAACGCTCTGACCGGCACTGTGGCCCACGTATATCCGGTTGACCACCGGGTTGTAGCTGATGCACTCGGGAAAACTGCCGACGCCCACGGTCGCGATCAGCGTGTTAGCGGCGCCGTCGATGACGCTCACGGAATTGCTGGACCGGTTCAGGCAATAGACCTTGTTGTTCGTCGTGTTGAACGCAAAAAAGTACTGGGCCGAACCGACCGGCACGTTGGCGATGACCGAATCAATGGCGCAGTCGATAACCGCGACATTGTCGGTGTAGGCGCAGTAAACCTTGTTGGAAATGGGATTGTACATGACCGCGCGCGGGTTTTCCCCGACGACGATCCTCTCCACCACCGAATCGATGGCGCAGTCGATCACGTCAACGCTGTGCATGCCCATGTTGCTGCAGTAGACCCGGTCATCTGCGCTGTTCCAGCATGCGCCGGTGAGCGCGCCGCCCTGCGGGATCGTCCTGATCACGCTGTTCGTCGCGCAGTCCACGACGTCGACTGAAAAGTCATAATAACTCGTACAGTAGAGTTTGTTCTGCGTCTGGTTATAAACGAGCGCGGTCGTACCGTCGCCGGTCATGATGCAACCGGTCCTCGCGCCGGTCTGCATGTCGCACACGGCGATGTTCTGGCCGTAATCACCGATCACATAGACCGACTGGTTCCCGGGATTGGCCGCGAACTTCTGCGGGCCGGCGACGCCGCCGAGCTGGTCAGGAAACCATATCGTGCCGGCGGTATCAACCCGTGATGGAACGGTGTTATGGCGCGCCGGGAAGGCCGCGATGACCACGCCGCCGGTTGTCAGGTACACGCGATCATCCCGGCTGCTGTAGTGGTGTTCAATATTTTCAAAGCCCATGGTGTTTTCATAGTGAATGCCATATTCGGGCACGGCATACTGTCCCGCGCTCAGCGCCAGCAAACATGCGATCATCAAACCCATCGTGCCTCCCTTTGTTGTTGTATTTCTTGGCTTTATTCTTACATTATAATAGGCGATTCAAAGAACAAGTCAACCCAGCGGGGACAGGCATAAACTTCTATACTTTTCAAAAAAAGCGCCAATTTATCACGGCTGAAGCGATGACCTACCATCTGCAGAAGTGACTTTCGCGTCAGAAGTTTAAAAGTTTATGCCTGTCCCCGCACCCATGCTTTTCTGAGGCAACGTGGCGAGGTCAGCATTCTTGCC
>JACUUY010000146.1 GCA_014859085.1 Caldifarciminota bacterium | reverse complement strand
TAATTGCGGACAATTGTTCGGCAGTAACAAATAAAAAGGGGAGGCCGTATGAAACTGAAGGTTTTGGGCTTGGTATCGTTTCTGGTCATGCTGGGCTATGGACAGAACCTCCTGCAAAACCCGGGGCTTGAATCCTGGACCGCTAATATGCCTGACCACTGGCTGCAGGATGATTCGATCGAGGTTTTCCAGGAAGACGTTATCGTTCACGGCGGCAATTTCAGCGCGAAGGATAGTCTGTTCACGCAGACCCAGGCGACGGCCGATTTTTATCAAACCGTGCCGGTTCCGCCGAACACGCAATGCTCGCTCAGTGTCTGGGTGTACGATAACGATCCGCCCGGAAGGATCGGCATAGGCATATATTGGTTCCCGGCAGGTTCATACTGGCCGAATACCTTTTCGGTTGACTCGCCGCAATGGCAAATGCTGACCCTGGTCACGACATCTCCGTCCGACGCCGAATCTGCGTCCGTCATGCTGCGCGCGTACGATGTCGCTGTGAACTGGACTGGCCATGCTATATTCTATCTTGATGACGTGTATTTTGGAGCGACTTCACTGCAGTCGCCGGTCATCGTGAGATCCTGGCACACACCGACCAATCCAGCCCAGGGCGCGACTGCTTACATCTATGCGTACGTGGTCGATGACGGCACGATAAACCATGATACCCTGTTTTACGGCATCAACAGCCTGCAATCGCCCATTGCTTTACAGCATGTTTCCTCCGTCAATGATACATTTCTTTATCATATACCCGGCCAGACAGCGGGTGATACAATATTCTACTATTCCAAGTTTGTTGACAACGACGGCCTGACGACGGTCTCTGATACGAGCGCATACTACGTGGGCACGATCAATCTCAAGATTAACGAAGTATACTATGACGCGCCAGGAACGGATTCATTATGTTTCATAGAAATATTCGGGCCGGGTTCTTTCAGTCTCGATGGTTTTGCCCTCGTCGGCGTCAACGGCAATGGCGGCGTGGTGTATGGCACGATCGACCTGACGGGCTACACGATACCACCCAGCGGGTTCTTTGTTGTCGCTGACCATCCGAACGTGCCCAACGTCAACCTGGTCGATCCCCTTGCCAATCTCCAGAACGGCCCGGACAATCTTGAATTGCGACTCGGCGGCATCACGACCGACGCGGTCGGCTACGGCACGCTCAACGGCTGGGTATTTGCCGGCGAATGGCTGCCGGCGGTGGTGGTTGAACCCGGTCACAGCCTCGGCCGGTACCCGGATGGCAATGATACCGATAACAACTCGGTCGATTTTCACGACTACGAGGTGCCGACCCCGGGCACGGCAAATCCGCCCGTCGGCATCAGGGAGAATAGCGTCATGCCTTATCCCATCGCGCTGCCCAAGGGCGCTAATCCGGTGCGTTCAGGCGTTATCCTGAATTCAGTGATATGCGATAGGAGATACTACCCGCTGACCGTGTACAATGCGGTCGGACAGGCGGTTCTGCAGATCGACGAGCCTGATCACCGTGCAGCGCTCACGGCCGGTGTTTATTTTATCAGGCTGAGCCACACCAATGACCAGTGCGTGAAACTTGTCGTTGTGAATTGAACAGGAATCGATAATTTACTTTATTGTGTCTCGAAACCGCTCCATTTAGCGCGTGTTAGCGCACATTATTCATGTAAATTATCGGGCATCTCTACCCTGACAGATTCGTCGGCATGACTCGATCGCTCAACCCTGCCGGCAGGTCAGTGATTCATTCAGCCACAAAGGTCTCGTATCTCTGGGCAGAAATCACGAAACCGCCGCTGAATCTCTCCTCTTCGCAGGAATACATGCCGGAGATCTTTGCATAGCCCAGCGAGAATTCTAATCCGGCGTGCCAGTGGAAATCCTTGTCCGCCAGGAAGCAGGCGCTTATTCCCTTGTAGGGCCTAATGCGCGCGCCGTAGTAGAAAGTAAACGTGTCGGAGATGCCTTCATACTCCATTTCAAAGTTGAGCGTCACGTAGTCCTCGTAGGGCATGATGCCGATGCCGCCGTGCATGTATTTGGTCTCGCCGAGGGTGATCTTGTACCCCAATGAGAATTGCGTGTTGGGGCGGCACTCGATACCGAGCGCGTGGAGCGATGTGTCGCCGAATTCATACGCGTAACCGAGCGAAAAAGCGCCGGGTAATTTATAACCCCCGCCGATCTCGTAGTACTGCAAAGTATCCGCCTTCTTGAATCCAAAACCGATGTTGCCGGCGCTTGCACCGGCCGTGATAATATCCGAGTCTAAATGGTAAGTACCGAACGCCTCGGCTCCGGTATGAATTCCCAGTCCCGCGGGATTGGCGAACATGCTCAGCGAGCGAGCAGGGAGAGGCGTGAAATTCGCATCATAGAACGGGTTGATCACCAGACTTATGATCGTAATGACTATCATCATGCCTCCAGATTCGTGCTACACCCTTATTCTACTCAATTAAGTTCAATTGTCAACTCGCACCTGGTTGCACCATCTTTTGTTGACTTTATGCATTGGTTCATTATAATTGCCCGTGCGGGAGTAACTCAATGGTAGAGTCACGGCCTTCCAAGCCGTTGGTTGCGGGTTCGAATCCCGTCTCCCGCTTGTCCGTTCGATCCGCCTGAGGTCGCGGCGTGAACAATTGCTTGGAGGAGGCTGGGTTGATAGCTTTGGTGCAGAGGGTGGACGAAGCAAAGGTAGTGGTCGGCAACGATACAATATCGAGTATCGGCAAGGGCATCTTGATCCTGCTCGGTATCAACAAAGGCGATACCGAACAGGCGGCGCGGCGGCTCGCCGGACGTTGCGTGCAATTACGGATCTTCGAGGATAGCGGCGGCAAATTCAACCGTTGCCTGCTGGATGTGAAGGGCGCGGCGCTCGTCGTGTCGCAATTCACGCTCGTCGCGGATACGTCGCGCGGACGGAGGCCTTCTTTCAGTGATGCTGAAGAACCACTCCGGTCCAAAGAACTCTATGAACTCTTCATCGAGTCGATAAGGGACTGCAAAATAGAGACCGGGGCAGGGATCTTCGGCGAACGCATGCACATTGCCCTTGTGAATAATGGGCCGGTAACCATAATCATGGAGGAATAGTGGCATACAGCATGACCGGCATTGGCCGGGCGAGCGGTGATCTGCGGCGTCCGTTTCCGCTGATGAAATTCGATGTCGAGATAAGATCCTACAATCACCGGTTCCTCGATATTTCGATCAAGATGCCGAACTGCCTCCTGCCCTTTGAGAACGAGATCCGGCGGGAGGTCCAATCGAGGGTAACGCGCGGTCACATCGTTGTCGTGATCCAGCAGGATCGTGAGATCATTCCAACCAAGATCGAGGTTGATAGGACATTACTTAGCGCATATCTCAAACTGGCGGACGAACTCCGTAATGAATATCGCATCACCGGCGAGATCGATATCAATACCCTCCTGTCCGTCCCCGGTCTCATGAAGTTCAGCCAGACGCCGGTTGCCGGTGAGGAGACCTACAAGGCGTTCCTGCCGATACTGAAGAAAGCAGTGAACAACCTCGTTAAAATGAAAGAGGAAGAGGGGACCAATATTGTGCGCGCGATCACCAGGTCGGTCAGGAAGATCGACCGCAATCTGAGGAACATCGAGCGCATGATCCCCAGACGCAATGCGCATTACAAGAAGAACCTCCTGTCGCTGGTCAGGGGAGTCCAGCGTGAACTGAACGAAGACCGTTTGTACCAGGAACTGCTCTATACCGCGGAGCGGACCGATGTTACCGAAGAGTGCAAACGCTTGCACAGCCATATATCGATCTTCAAGGATGCCCTGGCCAACGAGAGCCAGCCGGGCCGGCGGTTGAACTTCCTGCTGCAGGAAATGCAGCGGGAGGCGAATACCCTGAGCGTCAAGGCGAACTACCTCCCAATAAACAAGATGGTCGTCGACATTAAAGAAGAAATAGAAAAGATCAGAGAACAGGTGCAGAATCTTGAATAGAGGCAGGATCATTGTACTCTCCGGACCTTCCGGTGTGGGTAAAACAACGATCTGCGAGAGGTTACTGGCAAGCCGTTCAGACCTTCGCTACTCGGTATCCGCAACCTCGCGGCCGAAGAGGTTGGTTGAAAAGAGCGGGCGCGAATACATCTTCATGGGTCCTTCCGAATTCAAAGAGAAGATCAGGGACGGATACTTTGCCGAATATGCAGAAGTGTACGGCAACTACTACGGGACTCCGGCCGGTGCGCTCGAACAAGGGTTGTCGGCCGGTTATAATATCCTGATGGATGTCGACGTCCAGGGCGGGAGGAAACTGATGCATCTGTATCCTGACGGGATATTCATTTTCATCATGCCGCCGGACATCGCCGAATTGGAGCGCCGGTTGAAAAAGAGGGATACGGATCACGATACCGTGATAAAGAAGCGCCTTGCGAATGCGAGGCGTGAACTGGCATACAAAGTCGATTACCGGTATGTGATCGAGAACAAAGATCTTGAAGAGACGATCGCCAGGATAATGGGAATTGTCGAGAATGAGATATCCGGTCCAGCGCCGGCAAGATGAATGCGTCTTTCATCAAAATAAAATCTAACCCAGGGTGATGTGGTGTTTTTGAGGAATT
>JACUUY010000022.1 GCA_014859085.1 Caldifarciminota bacterium | reverse complement strand
TATTCCTGCATAATCTGATGTGCGGAACCACTCTGAAACCTGCATCGCGCAGACTCAGTAGCGTCGCGTGATGTGAGGGGTAGTCCTTGCCGGGCGACGTTGGCACGGTATGGATGAAAATGTTGAGCCCCCGGCCAACAACCGCTTGCGGATCGAGCAATTTCAGGGTACCTGCCGCTGCATTGCGGGGATTGGCAAACAGAAGCTCGCCGGCCTTTTCGCGCTCCCGGTTCAGGGCCAGGAAGGACTCCTTGGGCATG
The DNA here is from genome assembly GCA_014859085.1 of Caldifarciminota bacterium. GTDB lineage: Bacteria > Hydrothermota > Tepidihabitantia > SM23-42 > SM23-42 > SM23-42. The sequence goes on along the minus strand of JACUUY010000022.1, from coordinate 26,133 downwards.
TAAACCTCTCCCCTGACCTCTATGGTCTGCAATTGCAATACACGCTCATCGGTCAGCATCTTAAGCGGTATCGACCGGATCGTTTTGAGATTCTGTGTTATGTCATCGCCCTGGATACCGTCGCCCCGCGTTGAGCCCCTGACGAACCTGCCGTCCACGTAGGTGAGCGATACGGCCACGCCGTCGATCTTCAATGTCGTCTCATAATCGACCGGCCTCTGTAGTATTTTTCTGACCCGGGCGTCGAAATCACGTACTTCCTGTTCCGAGTATGTATTGTCAAGACTCAGCATTCTTATCTTATGTTCGATTGCCTTGAACCCTTTGAGCGGTTTGCCGCCGACGCGCTTGGTCGGCGAATCCGGCGTCACGTAATCGGGGAATGCCTTCTCCAGTTCGACCAGGTGTTGGTAGAGCCGGTCGTATTCTTGATCAGATATCACCGGCTGGTTAAGCACGTAATAAAGGTGATCGTGGCGCTCGAGCTCCCGGCGCAACCGGTCGATCTCTTTCTTCGCCCTGTCCCGCTTCACTCTCATCGTGAATTATACTGAACACCCTCCAGAGGTCAAGCGCACAATTCATGCAAAGCAAATCCCAAATCCTAATTCGTACTCGTTCTTCGTGACTCGTACTCGTGAACGACTACTTCCGTTACCAGGAGTAGTTGTCCGCTTGCTCATGGCGAGCGAAGCTCGGCTGAGATTCATCGGACTCTTGTAAAACATGAGTCGACATACAAAACGTGAAAAAGCGCCTGGTAAATCAGGCAACTACGAGCGACAGAAAGTGAGAACGTAAGAAGGTAAGACGGACGGGCGTAAACGTCCTACTCGTACGGAAGTGAAATCAGAAATCCGAATATCGAAATCCGAAACAATATCAAAGCACGAATATCAAAATCCCAAACCGTGATGAGGTCTCTTAGGGACGCCTGATAAATCAGGCAACTACGGGACAGATTACCGTACTCGTTGCTTGTGATTCGTACTCGTGCATAAACGCCACGCAGGAAACGCGATTCCTGCGAGCGCAGCGATACTGCGAAACCGTCGACAGACGGTTGATCCTGCGTGTTCTCGTACTCGTGCGGTATCCAGAATCCAGTATCAAGTATAGGCGTAGCTGCCATCCCGCTCCGCAGGAGCGTTTTGTGTGTTGACATTCGCCTCTGGATGTATATGATTGAGTAATGCCCCAGCAGGTAGATTTTCTGGTCGTGGGTTCAGGAATTGCCGGATTGACCTTTGCCAACAAAGCAGCAAAGTATGGTACCGTGCTCGTCCTCACCAAGAAAAGAAAAGCGGATTCCAACACCAACTACGCCCAGGGCGGTATTGCCGCGGTCTTTGGCCGGGATGACAAGCCTGAATACCATATCGAAGACACGGTCAAGGCCGGCGAGGGGCTGTGCCATAAAAGGGCGGTCAGAACCATGGTTCATGACGGTCCGGGACTCGTCAATGAATTGCATGCGATGGGTTGCCGGTTTTCAGTGGATGCCAACGGCCGATTCGACCTCGGGCAGGAAGGCGGGCATTCAAGGCGAAGGATCGTCCATGCCAAAGATCATACCGGACAGGAGATCGAACGGGTATTGCTTGAGGAAACGAAGAAGACCGACGTCACGATCAGTGAGAACGAGATCGCGCTCGATCTCGTGATCCGGGATGGCGAATGCCTGGGCGTCTACTATCTTGATGCTGATACGCGCCGGATCGGTCTTGTCCATGCAAATGCAACGATTCTCGCGACCGGCGGCATCGGTCAGATATACCAGCACACGACCAACCCCGCTATTGCCACCGGCGATGGTATAGCCATGGCATACCGGATCGGAGCAAAGGTCGCCAACATGGAATTCGTGCAATTCCACCCGACGGCGGTATTCAACATAAAAATAGACGGCCGTTCATTCCTGATATCAGAAGCGATCCGCGGTGAAGGCGGCGTGTTGAAGACGAAAGACGGCGTACCCTTCATGGATAACTACGATTCGGCGGGCAATCTTGCGCCGCGTGATGTTGTGGCACGGGCATGTCTCAATGAAATGATGCGGACCGATTCCCGATACGTGCTCCTGGACGTATCTCACCTTCCGGCCGATTTCATCAAGAATCGATTTCCTACAATATACGAAACGTGCCTGAGCTGGGGTATTGATATAACGCGCGAACCCATACCGGTCGTGCCTGCCGCGCACTACCTGTGCGGCGGCATACTGGTCAATGAATGGGCCGAATCCTCGATACCGCGCCTCTACGCGCTCGGGGAGTGCGGCTGCACCGGCGTTCACGGTGCAAACCGGCTGGCATCGAATTCATTACTCGAAGCGCTGGTCTTCGCAGCCCGCGCGGCCGATAAAATGAAGAAGGTTACCGGAGCCAAGTTCGGAAAACCGGTCAAGATCAAGCAGACGGCAAAGACCGGTCCCAACCTTCTGTTCCAGATCAAGGAGATAATGGACCGCTATGTCGGTTTGATCCGGACTGATGAAGGGTTACAGATCGCGAAAGCGAACGTGGACCGTTTCCGCAGACTCTTCGATAATGGCATCCATATCATCAATGCGGAATCGCGCAATACGGTCGTCGTCGCGCAGCTCGTAATTGACAGTGCGCTGGAGAGAAAAGAATCGCGGGGCTTGCACTACATGGCCGATTACCCGACGAAGAGGCAGGCATATTCCCGCGATACGATCAAACAATCTCAGGGAGGTACATAACTATGCAAATAATCAGTAGTCTTAGAACCAACAGGAAATGGGATGGAACACGGAGAATTTGAAGTCTTACTGGAAGTAGGCCAGGCTTATCTTCTGAACAAGGATTATGACAAGGCAATAACGAAATTCAGCGAAGCGCTGAAGATAAATCCCCATGATCCGGAGACATATTACTATCTGGGCTTGGCGTACGAAGGTGCCGAGAGATACGGCGAAGCGGCACACACATACGAGAGAACGCTCAAACTCGATCGCGGCCACGGCAATGCAGAGATCCGCCTCAATGAGGTCATGAAGAAAATCACGCCAAAAGGCAAACCCAAGAAATGATCTGCCCGCGGTGCCGCCACAGGATGGCAGAGATAAGGGGAACCCACCACAAAATGAAAAAGCATGTATGTGGGAAGTGCGGCAAGGTACGTTTCGTTCATCTGAAGACGTCTAAGGGGGGATCGGTGAACGGGTCCGGTCACTGAGAGTATGGAAAATTACTATAAGATCCTGGGTATCTCGAAGAACGCGACGTCCGCCGAGATAAAGAAAGTGTACCTCGCTCTTGCGCAGAAGTACCATCCGGACCGGTTCACGGACGAAGCGGAGAAACAGAATGCGAATGAGGTCTTTTCACGGGTCACCGCTGCCTACCGCACCCTGATCGATGAAAAACTCCGCACAAAGTACGACGCTTCACTGGCCAAGCGCAGCACCGAAGTGGATGAGGTGAAGGAGATCCAGGCGAGGAATATCTTCAACCGGGCGCTCGAGCACATCAGCCGTGATGAACACTGGCCCGCTCTTAATTTGTTGCGCACCGCTTACACTTACGATCCGAAACCCCTCTACCTCTCCTTTTTGGGCCTCATGCAGGTCTACACGAAACGCAATGTGAACGATGGTTTCAAGAAGCTCGAACATGCAGTGAAGATCGAACTCTTCAACCCGGTCATGCACTGTAATCTTGGCCTCGCGCTGGAGTCTGCGGGCAGGAAAAAGGAAGCACTCCGCGCATACCAGCAGGCGCTCACGTGGAACTCGAAATACACCCAGGCGAAACAGGGCGTGGAGCGCCTAAACAGGCCAAAGAAAGGTTTCTTCGGGTTATTCAGGAAGAAATAATGAAAAAAACAGCAACCCTGACGCTATTTGAAGATCTGTGCCAGAGACTCTCAATAATCGTGAAGTATGACCGGTTCTTCGGTAAAGGCGGTTATTGCCGGCTGAGGGATAAGTCATATTTCATAATCAACGAACGTCTATCGGCCGAGGCAAAGGAACAGATATTCAAGCAGGAAATGCGGGCGATCGACATGCAGAACGTTTCACTACCGCCAAAACTGAGGGAGTTATTCGACAAGAACGGCCTGTGATCGGCAGCCGGCACCGGACACGCCTCTGACCGCCGGCCGTCATCGCTCGTCCCTTATCTCGCCGACCAGTTCCTCGATCAGATCCTCCAGTGTAACGATGCCGGTATTGCGGCCGTTATCCGTCACGATCGCCATGTGCTCACCCTTCTGTTTCATCATCAAGAATATCGGCATGCACCTCTCTTCAGCGCTGACGAAGAATGGATCTCTCAATGCGATCTTCCATGAATATAGATAATCCTTGATATTGAAGACACCGATGATATTGCTCCGCGCGCCGGCATACACCGGGATCCTGGTGTAGATCCTGGACGCGCCGGTGGCGATCGTTTCGATCTCGCTTCCTTGGGCACACATAAAAGCGGCATCGAGCGGGATCATCACCTCTTCCACTCTTCTTCTGGAAAAATCGAATAGCCTCGATGCAAGCCGGCTTCCCCGCTTCTCATATTCACTCATCGCGTACACGATGTCCAGCCGGTGTACCGGCGACGGCTTGCTTTCCCCCCCGAACAGACGAGCGATATATCTTGCGGCGATCGCGTAGAACCATACAACCGGGTACGTGGCAATCCCTATGTAGTATATGATGCCGGAAAGGGCAGCCATGGTCTTGACCGGATAGATCAGGGCGATCGACTTCGGGATGAACTGACCAAAGAAAAGAGCGAACAGCGACAGCGTGACCGTCGAGACGATCACGCCGTTATCGCCGATCCGGTCGATAAAGAATCTTGTGAAGAGCGTTGAAGCCGCTACAATAATGAAATTCTCGCAGAAGTTGACCGTTGAGAAGAACCTTTCCGGATGCGTAATGAACCTGTCGAGCCTTATTGCCCATGTCTTTTTTTCGCGCTTGGCTCTCAGCACTTTTGTCTTCTCGATGCTGACGAGTCCGGTCTCGCTTGCGGTGAAGACGCCGATGCTGATCGAGAGGATCAACGGCACGAGGAAATCGATCATAACTTCCTGACCAGCACCTTCTCAATGATGCGGTCGCGGACCGTGTCGACCGTCAATTCGATATCCGTCAATTTGATCGTCTCTTTCTCGCCGGGGATCCTTCCGAAGTGATTGAGAATATATCCGGAGATCCGTTCGCTCTCGGCCGCAAAGGGCTCGATATGCAGGACGCGCACGAGATCGCCGATGTTGACGTCACCTTCGAACAAATACGTTTTGGCGTCGATCTTCTCATAGGGCAGATCGGCAACCCCGTCGTATTCGTCGACTATCTCGCCGAACAGCGATTCGAGGATATCCTCGAGCGTCACGATCCCCGTGAAATTCCCGAATTCATCGACGACGATACTCATGTGAATGCCTTTCTGCCTGAATTCAGCGAGCAGACTGTCAATGTGCTTTGTCTCCGGTACGACGTAAACCTCACGCATCATGTCCCGGACGCTGATTCCCGCATCCTTCTTTTTTATGCGATGAAGGAACAGGTCCTTGGCATAGAGAATGCCGACAACATCGCCCTTTGCGTCGAAGACGCATATCCTCGAATGCTTCTGCTCGGTGATGACCTTCTGCGCTTGTTCCAGGCTTGCCGTAATAGCGATACCCAGAGCCTTTTGCCGGGAGGTCATGATCTGGTTCACGGTCATCTTGCCGAACTTGAGTATTTGGAAACCGAACTCCTCCTCACCCTGGTCCAGTACCTTGAAGCGTTTTGCTTCGGATAACATCAATTTTATTTCCTTGTCCGATATCCCTTCCGGCTGCCGGCTCAACCGCGGTCCGAGCACGCGGTTCATGACCGTCTCCATGGCGCGCGACACCGGCGCAAAGAACCAGGAGAGTACCTCGATCACCTTGCCGAAGCGCAACGCCAGCATCTCGGCATTGGACATGGCAACGATCTTTGGCGCGATCTCCCCGAAGATAAGGATGACCGAGGTCATGAGGATGAACTCGATTACAAAGGAGAGCGTCGTATCCAGATTGTGACGCTGGATCACATTGAGCAGGATCAACGCCGCGACCGAAGATGCGGCAACGTTGACCAACATACCGGCAAGGAGCAAAGTCGAGAGGGTCCTGCCGGGCCTGCTCTTCATCCGGTCGAGAATCTGCGCTCCCTTCCGTTTTTCGAACAACAGCGTCTTCACCCGGAAACGCGATATCGAGAAGATCGCCGCTTCCATTCCATTGCAGAAAGCACTGAAGCAGAGAAAAACGATAATGGCAAGGACCGGGGTCAGCAGATCATTCATTTTCGAGGTGTTCGAGACACCTTTGGTGCATTCTCGTGCGCTCTGTTACGTTACGGTGATCATAGCCGGCCAGATGAAGGAGCCCGTGGAGGATATAGTAGTAAATGTCATAGGCATCCCTCGCCCGGTCCTGGGAGACATATATCTCCGAGACTTCGTCAAGGTCGAACGAAATGACGTTGGTGCGGCGTTTCTTTCTGAAGAATCTCTCGTTGAGACCGCGGAGATAGGAATCATCGGCGATGATGATGTTGACCGCCGCGAGCTGCTTGCCCTCGGATCTCAACGCCTTCCTTATGAGCTGCCGGATGACATCCTTACGCGCACTCAGACGCCGGCCCGCCGCATGGTAGATATTGATCCGCGTGGACTGTCTGCGCGGATTCTGATCAACGCTGCGCTTCTGTTTCTTCTGCCGGGACTGAATGCTGCTTCGTTTGTGCATAGTCCAGCCGGGGATGGAATACCCCGGTGAGAATGGGCACGAAAGCCGTTTTCACCTGTTCCAGGTCGGTGCGGGTCACCGGGCAGTCATCCAGCTGCCCGTCGTTGAATTTCCGGTCGATGCTTTCCTTTACGATCTTGCGGATCTTCGCGACCGTGATATTCCGCTCGCCGCGCGCCGCGGCTTCGACACTATCCGCAAGCATGACCAGTGCGGTTTCTTTTGTTTTGGGCCTGGGTCCGGGATAGCGGTACGAATCCTGCGCCGTCTCCTCCGAAACCTCCAGTGCCTTCTTATAGAACAGCTCGATCATTGTTGTGCCATGATGCTGTTCGATCACGTCGAGGAGCTTTTTCGGCAGTTTCATCCGCCGGGCTCTTTCCAGACCGTCCTTGACGTGCGAAATTATCACCAGAGCGCTCATCTGCGGCTTCAGCATGTCGTGTGGATTTCTCATGCCTATCTGGTTCTCTATGAAGTATTCCGGCTTCTTTAGCTTGCCTATATCATGATAATACGCGCCGACCCGTGTCAGCACTGGATCGCCGTCGATATACCTCGCTCCGGCTTCAGCGAGGTTACCGACGATTATCGAATGGTGGTAGGTGCCCGGGGCCTCGAGCGCCATCTCTTTGAAGATCGGCAGGTTCAGGTTACCGAGCTCGAGAAGCGTAAGATCCGTCGTGAAATCGAACAGCTTCTCGAACAGCGGAAGAAAGAGCACAAAACTGAGGTTCACGAGCACACTGTTAGTAATACCGGCGCCGACGTGCAGCAGGTTCAAGCCGCTCCCGTTCATGTAAATATCAACGAATAAAATGGCACCAATATTGGCCAGCGACATGTATGCAAGGGGGCGGTAGAAGGCCAGCCGCGAATTTATCGTCTGGCTCGAGAATGCGGCAACAAGGCCGCTGACGAACAGAAACGTGAAAATTCCGGCCGATTTTTCGACGATACCGAAGATCGCGGCGAACATGAACGTGAAAAGCATTGCCACGTGAAAATTGAAATACAGGGCGAACATCAGAATGAAGAACGCAACCGGTGTCAGATACAGGAGGTCCGTGGCGAGCGTTACCTTGCCGATGATCACGAACGCGGTGGACAGTAACGATATGAAATAGAGGTTCTTCGCCTGGAATAACCCGGTTCTGGTCACCTGGTCGAACTTGATCATAAAGAATATCAGGGCCAGGTACAGCATGTTTCTGAAGAACAGCGACTTGGCGATCTCCCAGGTTCCGATCGAGGTGTAGGTATTTTCAAGGGCCACGATCTTCTCGACCGTTTCGCTGTCGATGCGTTTGTGTTTCTCGGCGATGAGCTCTCCTTTGAGAACCCGGCCTTTGGTCAGTGGAACATTTGCGAAAACATCATCTATCCTCTCGCGCGTTCTCGCCGTGTCGAGTTTGATGTTGGGTGACAGGAAAAACTGCAAGAGACTGCGGTAATCGGAGTTCTGGTTGAGCGCGCCGATATTGATCGCCTCATCGATCGAGAAGAGCCGGTCAATCGACTCCAGGGTTTCCTTGTTGCCGCTGATGATCGCCACGATCCGCTTATCCGGGACCTTCGGGTCGATAATGCCTCTTGCCGAAAGGTCGCCGAGCGTCTTCCGCAGCAGGTCAAAAACCCTTCTGTTATTCCTCATCACATATGAGATCACATCACTGCCCAGCGCGTATTGCCTCTGAACCGCATGGATGATCGAATCCCGGTCGACACTGGACCGCCGCATTGAATCGATCAGCCCTTCCAGTCCGTCGACCATCGCCAGTACCTCTGGCAGGACCCTATTGTCCAGGCGGAAGACGGGCGGTATCCGGCGCGCGATCTCTTCCCTCTCGTCCCGTAACACTTGCTCGCTCTTCGGGATGAAGAAATCGTACGGTGCGATGATGTCATAGAGAGCCACCTCGCCCGCGGACACGTCATATCTCTGGGGCACGGAGGGCGGCGGGGATATAATGTTCAGCAGGAGGAGCGTACCGGCGAAGATCGGCAGTTCAGGTTTTATTCTTGGCTTCATATGCCTTTATGATCTTCTGCACAAGATTGTGGCGTACCACATCCTTCTCGCTCAAATAAACGAACTCGATGCCGCTGATATTCGCGAGCAGATGTTGGATCTCGATGAGCCCGGAGAAGATATTGGGCGGCAGGTCAACCTGTGTGATGTCGCCGGTAACGACTACTTTGGATCGCCAACCCATCCGCGTGAGGAACATCTTCATCTGTATGCCCGTCGTGTTCTGTGCTTCATCCAGAATAACGAATGCATCATTCAGAGTCCTGCCTCTCATGTAGGCGAGCGGAGCGACCTCGATCGTCTTCGTGTCAAGGTATCTTCGGATCTTGTCATAAGGCAGGAAATCATTGAGCGCGTCATACAGCGGCCTCAGGTAAGGATCGACCTTCTCCTCGATCGCCCCGGGCAGAAAACCCAATGATTCGCCCGCCTCCACGGCCGGACGGGTCAGCACGAGCCGCTCCACCCTCCGGTCGATCAGATAAGCGACCGCCTCAGCCACCGCGAGATATGTCTTGCCCGTGCCGGCCGGACCGATACTGACGACAATATCGTGACGGTCCATCGCGGCGATGTAGTCCGCCTGCCCCGGGGACTTTGCCCTGATCGATCTCTTCGGCGTCGATATCGAACTTGACTGCTCGGCAGGAATGACGTGACCGCTGTCATCAATCACCGCGTTCTGTCGATCCTCTCTCAAGCGCGCCCGGACCATCTTCTCGGCCGACCGGACATCTTCCTCCGCGCCCTTGAGGTGGATAACGTCGTCCCGCATCGATACAGCAACGCCGAACCGTGCTTGGATCTCCTTGAGGAAGTTGTCCTGAAATCCTGAAATGGTTGTCGGCTCGACACCCGATATCGGTATTGATACTTTCACTTTGAAGGGAGGGGCGGTTGCTCAGCCCCTCCCTGACGTATCAGTCACGGGGTATTACAAATTCCTGCTTTGGATATATGAGATCGGGATCCTTGATCTTGTCTTTGTTCGCCTCGTAGATCTCCGGCCATCTCTTTGCATCCGAATAGATGGAAAGGTATGATGCAATGAGCGAGAGATAATCGCCCGGCCCAACCGTGTACTGGTCAAGGGTGGGAATGAGCAACACCCAGCCGGGGAATATGAGATTGGGATCCTTTATCTTCTCTTTGTTCGCTTCGTATATCCATGGCCACTTCGAGCCATCACGATACACACTGCGCATGCTCGCGATCTTTGAAAGCCAATCGCCTTCGATCACCGTGTACCTGCCCCACTGGCAGCGTTTCCAGGTCTCCCTCATTGCCTCGACTTTTTGGGTGAGCCCAGTGTAAACGCCCTCCGCCTTGGAAACCGAAGTCCTCATCTGAGCGACTTCTTCCTCGAGCGCGGCGATACTGGCGTTCACCTGCTCCAATTCTGCGTTGATGCGCAGGAGTTCAGCCTGCGCGTCCTTCTCAGTCATCTTATGCGCGAATGACAGGACAGGAGCAGCGAAGCAAAGCAATAGAGCAATCGAAATCATCTTCTTCATCTCATCCTCCTTTACTTCGCACACCGGGTATCGATTTTAGTCTGCAACACATCGATCTCGGCCTGCAGCTCTTTGACCAGTCCGTCGAGTTCTTCGCGCCGGGATGCCAGTTGGTCTTTTTCAGCCTGGAGATCAGCCAGCTTTGCCTGAGCAGCTTCGAGGGCAGCCCGTGCTTCATTGAGAGCATCGAGCGTTTCCTGCTTCGCCATCTTCGGGCCGCAGCCCACGATCAAGATGACTAGGAATAACAAAGCAACTATCCTTCTCATAGTACCTCCTCCCTGTGCCGTCAACTATATTTTGTACAGTATACTATAGTCATATACGGGCCGGTGTCAATAGTCATGATATTCTGAGCGCACGCTGCGGCAAATACCACAGATTTATCATGTATTTCCTTGCTTTTTGGATACCGCATGTTGACTTTTCATTGATTCTGACTATCATAGTGGCATGGCGATACACGCGATAGTCGTCGCGGCCGGCTCGGGCAAGAGATTTGGCGGCAAAAAACAGTTTGCGTTGGTGCATGGCAAGCCATTGTTCGCCTACGCGACCGGTGTTTTTCAGTCGCAGAAGCAAATCGATGCAATAACGCTGGTCGTGCCGAGGCGTGAGATCAACAGAACAAGAATTACGGTCAGGTCGCTCGGATTCGACAAAGTACGCTATGTCGTCGCCGGCGGCAGGAGGCGACAGGATTCGGTCGTCAACGGTCTACGCACGGTCAAAGGCCGCACCGGCATCGTGATAATTCATGACGCGGCAAGACCGCTGGTGACAGGAAAGATGATCAGCCGGGGCATTGCAATGTGCCGCAGGTACAAGTCAGTGATCCTGGGGATCAGCGTTCGCGATACAGTAAAAAGGGCGGTCCGGCGCAATGTGCAGGAAACGATCTCTCGCCAGGACCTCTATCTTGTTCAGACGCCGCAATTCTATGACCTGCGGACGATCAGACAAGCCATTGACCGGGCGGATTTTCGGGTCGAGTACACGGATGAAGCCGCGATCCTCGAATCCCTCGGCACACCGGTCCACATGGGGCGGGGCGACCAGCACAATATCAAGATAACTGACCGCAGGGATTTGAAATTCGCCGAGAAACTGTTGAAATGAAGCGAATCATAATCCTCGGCTCGACCGGGTCGATCGGTCGGAAAACGATCGAAGTCATCAGGCACCTCGGCACCTACAAGGTCGTTGGGCTTGCCGCCTATGCCAATTACCGGCGCCTGGCGGCCCAGGCCGTGGAGTTCAGGCCCAAGATCGTGACCATGATCAGCCAGAAAGCGTATGATGAGTTCAAGCGAACCAATGGCCGGGCAAGATTGCTGGCAGGAGAAGAAGGCATAGCCGAGATGGTCGACGCGCTCGATGCCGATACGATCATCTGTGCCATGGCGAGTTCGATCGGCACCCGCGGGGTGATCCGAGCTATCGAGAAGAGAATGCAGGTCTGCCTGGCGACCAAGGAAATACTTGTGAACTTCGGGGACCTGATCATGAGAAAGGCAAAGCAGAGGCACGTGCGGATCATTCCGATCGACAGCGAGCATTCTGCGGTCTACCAGTGCCTCGAAAATCGGCATAGAAAGGATCTGCAGAGCATAATCCTTACCGCATCCGGCGGTCCGTTTCTCAACAGATCGCTCAAGAACGTCAAGAAAGCCGACGTGCTCAACCATCCGGTCTGGAAGATGGGCAGAAAAATCACCGTCGATTCGGCAACGATGATGAACAAAGGGCTCGAAGTGATCGAAGCGCACCATCTCTTCGGCCTTCCGGCGCGCATGATAAAGATCGTGGTCCATCCCGAAGCGATCTGCCATTCGCTTGTTCAGTTCACCGACGGCACCCTGCTCGCCCAGTTATCGACGCCGGACATGCGTCTGCCCATCCAGTACGCGCTCACAGCGCCGGTTCGTATTGTTTCCCCGGTACCGCAGCTCGATATCACGAAAGTCAAGCGCCTGACCTTTGCGCCGCCAGATTACAAGAAGTTCGCCTGCCTGGAACTGGCATACCGTGCTCTTGACACCGGCAAGACAATGCCCGCCGTGCTCAACACGGCGAACGAGGAAGCGGTGCACCTTTTTCTCAACGACCAGATCGGATTCGGCGCGATACCAAGAATAATAGAAAAAGTCATGACCCGACACAAACCAGTCGATGGTGACCTCGAGTGCTATCTCGAAGCAACCAGATGGGCAAGGGAACAAACAAGGAGCCTGACATGCTAGTCACTATTCTCGCCTTTCTCTTCATTCTGGCATTTTCCATTACGATCCACGAGTTCGGCCACTTCTTAGTCGCCAAGCTCTTCAAGATCCCGGTGGAGAAGTTCTCGATCGGTTACGGCCCGCCTTTGATCCGTATGAAGATAGGCGAGACCGATTTTCGCATCGCTTATTTCCCGCTGGGGGGGTATGTGAAGATCGCGGGTGAGGAAGAGCCCGCACTGAAGACACTGAAAACAAATAACACTGAGAACACTGCACCGCATAATAACACTGAAGACACTGAATCAAAAGACCCACTGAACACGCGGAAAGGGGAAAGTGATAAAGGGGTGAAGGGGTTTTATGATGCGCCGATATACAAGCGGGTGATGATCGTGCTGGCCGGGCCGGTCTTCAACATCCTGTCGGCGGTCATCGTCTTTTCGATCATCGCCGGCGTGTACGGGCTGCTCGTCAATCCGTTCATGAAAGTCGAGGTCCAGCCGGACAGTGAAGCCGCCCGCGCCGGGCTGCTGACCAATGATTCAATTGTGGCGGTGTCCGGCTATAAGGTCAAGGACTGGGATGAACTATATGAGATCCTCCTGGCCCGCCAGGGTCAGGAAGTAGCCATCGGTTACGTGCGCAATAATGCGTACCAAGAGCAGGTGATATTGGTCGACATCGATTCGCTCGGCATCTCGCCGGTCGTGCCTCCGGTCCTCGGTTCTCTGAAACTCAACGGACCGGCACAGCGGGCTGGAATGAAGCCGGGCGTGCGTGTCCTGCAAATTGAAGACCGGGCGATCGAAACTTGGAATCAGATGATCGAGGTGATCCGCAGGTCAAGAGATATCCCGCTGCATTTTACCTGGGACGACAGAGGCGAGATCAAGAGCGCCCAGATCACGCCGGCGAAATACTACGATCCCATAAGTCAGGACACGATCGGCCAGATCGGCGCGATCATGCCCCTGGAGCGCCATCATCTCCCGTTCGTAGACGTCGTATCATTCTCGGTCCGGCGAAGCGGCGAGGTTCTCGTGCTCACGGTCAGGACCCTGTATCAACTCGTCGTCGGCCGCATATCACGCCGGGCACTGGGCGGGCCCATCGCGATAGCCCAGTTGAGCGGCGAGTCGGCGCGGTGGGGCTTCGAGAACCTGCTCGGATTACTGGCGATCATTTCGATCAATCTCGGGCTGGTCAACCTCTTCCCCATCCCGGCGCTCGACGGCGGTCACGTCATCATTGCGGTGATCGAAGCGATAAGGAGAAGGCGGTTCTCCGTGAGGACGCGCATGATCATCCAGCAGGTCGGATACGCGCTCATCCTCTTGCTTATCGTCTACGTCACGTTCAACGACATAACCAGATGAATGAATTCATCATTGATTCAGACGGATGGAAGCGGATTCAAACGGATGGGATAGATTCAAACATCCGTCCGCATCCGCATAAATCCGTTTGCATCTATAAACCTTCAGGTTTATGAGGGTGCTTTTCTACAACCCGGCACCGACCCCGCGCCGCTGCACGCCGTTTGAAGCACTGAGAGGCAATCCCATGTTCCGGCGGCCCAACTACGATGCAATGCGTCTCTCCTATCTGTGCCGTAATCAAGATTTCGTGTACGTTGACGAGCAGATCGACGCGCCGTCCGATATCGTGCCGGATATCGCCGTCATCAACGTGCCGTTGAATCTCGCCCGGTACGTCGAGAACATGATCGCCACTAAATGGGATAAAGAAACGGTTACGGTCTGCTGCGGTGAATACCCCACCGTATTCCCGGATCACGCCAGAGAATTTTGCACATCGACCGTCGTCGGTGATATTGCCGCAGTCTGGCATAAGATCCTCAGCGATTTCAGACACAAGCGCCTTGCCGCGGTTTATACTGGTGACCGCGTCAAGCATTTCAGAACGGACCGGAGCTTCGAGATGAGATTCGGCTTCAATCCGTTCTTCTCCCAGCTCAGGACATCCTACGGATGCCAATGCAAGAGTCAACAAAGGGATTACTGCTTTGAATCGATCCTCTACAAAAATCCCGCGCGCTGGAAGATCGACCGGGCGGCAGAGAGCATCGCCGGCATGAAAAGAAAGGCGGTCTTCGTGCTCGATGATGATTTCCTGTCGGACCTCGACTACGCCATGCGGCTCTTGGACCGGTGCTGGCGCTATAAGAGGAACTGGATATTCCAGACCACAAGTGATATCTGCAAGAATCCCGGACTCCTGCCGCAATTTCGCGATCACGGCGTCCGCGTGGTCTACCTCAAGGAAGACTGGCTCGGGAATAACCTGCCTCGCGATCTGGACAGCAAATCGTACGTCAAAGAGAAATCGCATCAAATAGGGATGTTCCACAACTGCCGGATCACGGTCGGCTGCAAGATCAGACTCGGCTATGAAGGAGAGGATGAAAGATTCTATCAGCGGTTGCTGAAATTCCTGATAAATATGAGGGTGGATATAATCGAACTGGCAGTACAGACCCCCCTGCCAGGCACCAGGACCCATGAGGACTACCTGGCAAAAGGCCGGATCCAGCCCGACTTCTCGCACTATGATCTGTGGGTGCCGGTCGTAGACACACCGGGATTGTCTTCGCCGGCATTGTATAAGACGATGGAGTGGTTACGCGACCGGTTTTACTCCTGGGACTCGATCATGCTGCGCAACATCATTGTATCGCCGAAATTGGGCTTCTACAATACGGTCTTCTTCTATGTCCTGCCCAACCTGTCATACCGGAGCAACTTTCTCGAAAAAGTCGGATATCCGCCGTAACGGAACGGCCGCCGTCCTTACCGGAGACCGAGATACTTGTGGACCTGCGGTATGACCCTCACGTCAAAGAGCGACTCCAGGGCGGCCGCCTGTAGCTCGAGCAGGTTGCCCACTGCCTGGCCAAACACCGGCTGGATCACGAGAGGGATCCTCTTATCGACGCGGGCGATTATCTCGCACGCCATCGAGAGTTCTTCCGGCCGGAGATCACGTGTGATCACGGCCTTCACAAAGACACCCGTTGCCGCCGCGATCCTGAGGGACTGCGCGTGTTCATCCCACAATGGTCTCTGCCCGGTGGCACTCGGGATCTTGAAATCCATGCAGACCATTCTGAAATTTGCGATGACCCGGCCGAGCGCATCGGGCAGCGAGCCGTTCGTTTCAAGATAAAGATATTTGTCATGCTCCAACAGACGCGCGCACAGTTCCTGCAAGAAATCAACCTGCAATAACGGCTCGCCGCCGGTGATGGCAACCTTCTTTTCGGTGATCCTATCAAGGAGGAATTCGACGCTGAGCGGGTTTTCGAACGACTCGCTCCCGCACAGGAATGGACCCTCCATACTGCGCGCGGACGTCGAATCGCAATATCTACAGCCGAGGTTGCAGCCGAGTAAGCGCACAAAGGACATCCTCTGCCCGACCATCAGACCTTCGCCCTGGACCGAAGCGAAGACCTCGCGGACGAAACCTTTCATGAAAAGCGACCGTTCAATCGACCGGTGCTGAGCGCGTGACGGACGAATTCACTCCACCCATTTGACCTTGCACCGCGCCGAGTACAGCCGGTCCGTGTCCCGGGCGTACTCCTCTACGACCCGGCGTGCGAAGGCAACCGGCTCTATACGGTAATCATCGAGGCCGCGGGTCTTCACCGGCGTGTTCGCCGATGATATGTTGATGCCGCAGTGGATGAGTGATGACAAGGGTGATACGGTAGCGACCGATACCGACAGTTTGGCATCCCCGTCGTAAAGATCGGTGTGTTCCCGCCTGACCACCAGCCCGCCAAGACGGGCATTGATCAGGTCCTTGATTATGTTGACCAGCATGACCTGCCTCAGGATACTCTTCTCGAGATCGGTATCGCGATGCTCGACGATGAAATGCAGCATGTTTTCCGAATATATCCGGTTCCCCGCCCTTAGATCCTCGATATCGACGATCTTGTCTTTCCTCACATCGCAGGGTCCGCAGAAGGCGACTATCGAATCGCCGAGGATGCCGAAAACCGTGAGGGCAAAGTTGCTGTGAAGCTGCTCGCCGGTGTAGGCGACGGTCTCTTCCGCTACATGGTACTTCATTCGTCGATGAGCGTGTCGAGGTGTTCCTGCGCGGACTTGTGATCCGGGTCCAATTTCAGCACAAGCCGGAACGCGGCGCGGGCGTCATTCACCTCATGCAAAGCTTCATACGCAATGCCGAGGTTGTAGTATAGGCGCCAGTCGGTATTCTTGATCTTCTTTGCTTTTTTCAGAACCTTGATCGCCTCATCGTAGCGCTGGCTCAGTATGTAGAAATCGCTCAGCTCGATCAGATCCTGGTAATCATCGTTCATAGGTTCTTCAGTTTGTCAATGTCCTCGTTGCATCCGAGGAGGATGAGCACGTCGCCCGAGATGATCTCGTCGGAGCCACCCGGACCGACGATGATTTCTTCCTTGAAATCGGTCGAGCCGTCAGGTGTCGAGTACGGTATCTTCCTCTTTATGGCGACTGCGCTGACCCGGTACTTATCGCGCAGTTTGATGTCTGCCAGGGTCTTGTTGGCGAATTTCTTCGGTACCGCCATTTCGACTATCTCGTACGTCTCAGAAACCTCGATGAAGTCGAATATCCGCGGACTTGCCAGGCTCTGCGCCAGCCGGTCAGCCATCTCGCGTTCGGGAAACGTGATACGGTCGGCACCGACTCTCTTCAGCACCTTGGCGTGCAATTCGCTCTTTGCCTTGACGATGACCTGTTTGACACCCATCTCCTTCAGCACGAGGGTGATCATGATGCTGGCTTCGATCGTGTCACCCATGCTCACGATCGCCGTATCGAACTCGCCGATCCCCAATTCGCGCAGGGATTTTTCATCCGTTGCATCCATGACCACGGCCTGCGAGACAACACCCTCCATTGCCTTCACCTGGGCCTCGCTTTTGTCGATCGCCAGAACCTCAAATTTCTTTTCGGTCAGAGCGCGGGCGATGCTTGACCCGAACCGGCCCAGACCAATCACCACAAATTGCTTCATTCGACCCCCTGTTCTCCACCCCTTGACAGACTCCGGCGCAGGTGGGCGATCAACCCGCCGTCCTGCAGTATGCCGAGCACGAAATCGGGAAGCCTGGAAGATTCCGTGGTCGTGCCGGTCCTGGTGTGCGTTACCGAACCCTTTTCCAGGTCGATCACGATCGTGTCACCATGTTGCACGACGCGCGTTATGCCCGGCGCCACGAGTACGGGCAAACCCAAGTTGATCGCGTTACGATAAAAGATGCGTGCGAACGATTCGGCAACGACGCCGGCAATGCCGAAATACCGCAGACAGGTCGCTGCCTGCTCGCGCGACGACCCACAGCCGAAATTCCTGCCGGCAACAATAATATCGCCGGGCCGGGCATCCTTGAGGAACGCCGGATACACCGTTTCAAAACAGTGCTTCGCCATCTCCTCCCGGTCCGTAGTAATAGAGAGGTATTTGCCCGGATATATGACATCGGTGTTTATGTCGTCACCGAATTTGTATACTCTGCCCTTGATCGGCTCCATTGTCCGCCTCACTGGCCGCTGCCCGGTGCTGGTTCGGTTATCGCCCCCGCAATGGCCGAACAGGCAACGGTCGCCGGCGATGCAAGATAGACAGAAGATTCCGGACTGCCCATCCTCCCCTTGAAATTTCGGTTGGTCGTGGAAATACACACCTCGCCCGGCGCCAGTAATCCCTGATGGGCGCCGAGGCACGGTCCACATCCCGGATTGAGCACCAGCCCGCCGGCTCTCAGGAAAACCTCGACATATCCTTTTTGCACCGCTTCCAGGTAGACGCGCCGCGATGCAGGGATGACCAGGAGCCGCACTCCGGCCGCCACTCTCTTTCCGTAGAGCACTTCCGCCGCAATCGCCAGATCCTCGAGCCGGCCATTGGTACACGAACCGATGAGCGCCTGGTCGATCCTGGCCCCGGCGACCTCGCTTACCGGTTTGACATTGTCCACGCTGTGGGGACAGGCGACCATGCTCGCCAGGTCCGAGACATCGACCTCGATCTCATCCGCGTATACGGCATCGCCGTCCGGCAGGAGCACCGTGAACTCTTCTCTGGTGCGCTCCCTGACATAGGCAATGGTCTTGTCATCCGGAATGCAGAACGCGACCTTGGCACCCATTTCCATCGACAGGTTGGTGAGCACCATGCGCGAGGCAATGGTCATGCTGGTTATTGTAGTGCCGCGAAACTCAACCGACCGGTAATCGGCGCCGGCCGCGCCAAGCATGCCGATCACCTTGAGGATCAAGTCCTTGGCCGACACGCACTTTCTGAACGCTCCAGTGACATTGATCCTCATCGATGCCGGGACCGTGAACCAGAGCTCGCCGGTCGCCCAGACGCCGGCCATCTCGGTTGCGCCGATACCCGTTGCGAACGTGCCGAAAGCACCGTGCGTCGTCGTGTGCGAGTCCGTACCGACCATGACCTCGCCCGGCCTTGAGAGACCGCTTTCCGGCAAAACCTGATGGCAGATGCCTTCCTTGAGGTCGTAGAAGTGCTCGATTCCCTGTTCCGCGACGAAATTCCTGATCCGCTGATGCGTGATCGCGGTCTTCTCGCTCTCCGCCGGGATCCGGTGGTCGAAGAGAATGACGATGCGCTCCGGATCCCACACCTTGTCGAGACCGATCTCGCGGAATGCGCGCAGCACCACATCGGCGTTCTCGTGGGACATTGCCACATCGATCTTTGCCGTGACGACCTCACCGGGTTTGACCGACGTTCTGGACGCGGCACGGGCCAGGATCTTCTCGGCGATCGTCATGCAGCATGCTCCGGGCATCCGGGTCTGTTTCGTGATCCCGCTGCTGATACGTTATTCAAGCGACCGCTCCCATGGCCCTGAATACTCTGTTTCCTGGTTGCACATGCGCCTCATCGGTTTGTGGCTCGTCATTTCTTCGTAGACATGGGCGATCATTCCCGCAACCCGGCCGATGAGAAAGAAGGCCTTGCCCAGGCGCCAGTCAAAATCCATGTCCGATATTATCGCGGCGATCGCGCCGTCGACATTGATCGGCAACGGTTTGTTCCGCGCAAATTCCCGCTCGATCGCCAGCGCGAGGTTGATGTGCTCCCGCTTGAATCCATTCGCCGCCGCAACGTCGAACAGGCGCCGGGTCCGCGGGTCCCGCGTGTGGATACGATGGCCGAATCCCGGCATGCGCGCGCCCTTCTCTCTCAGGTGCTCGAGCAATTCGCGGGCGGTCTGCTCGCTGTTCCACTTATTCTTCTGCGCCCGCGCGTTCCACTCCTGAAGGAGGCGCGCCGCATCCTCAATGGCGCCACCATGCACATCTCCGATCGCAAGCACACCGGCTGCGACCGCGCTCGGTAGGGCCACGCCGGCTGAAGCGACGAGCCTTGCCGCATGGGTCGAGGGGGGTGTCACGCCGTGGTCGACCGAAGAAGTGATCAGAGCATCGACCATCTGCGCCTCTTGCTTGTCCGGCATTCTGCTCTTTATGAGCAGAAAAAAGACCGACGCAAAGGGCACGTTGCCGATCAATTCCTCCTGTCGGAAACCGCGCGTAACTATATGATTGGGTTCGATCTTCGATATGCCTGTCTCCCACATGTTTCCTCCTCTCTGGCCGGGCCGTATTCGCGGCTGTCCGGTCAATGGACGCTTCCCAGCGCTCTCTTGAGCAGCACGGGGATATCACCAAGGACCGGCGCGATCAGCGCGCCGTTCTGCTCGAGGGCGACGATCTTGCCGGCGGCCGTACCCATGTTGCCTTCGATTATCGCCCCGGCATGTCCCAGCCGCTTGCCTTGAGGCGCCGCCTTGCCCGTAATGTAGGCAATGACCGGTTTGCCCATCTCCTTGATAAAGGGCGCAGCAAGTTCCTCGTAAACGCCGCCGATCTCACCGGCCATCACCACTGCGTCGGTTTCGGGATCCTGTTCAAATAATCGCAACACGTCCTCGAAATTGGTTCCCAGTATCGGGTCACCGCCCAACCCGACTGAGGTTGACTCGCCGAAACCGGCGAGATTGAGCGAATTCGCCACATAATAGGTCACTGCTCCACTGCGGGCGACAGTGCCGATACGGCCCGGCTGGAAAGCGATCCGGGGCAGCATGCCGACGAGTGACCTGCCGGGTGAGATGACACCGGGCGTGTTGCCGCCGATTATCATCACATTCTTCTGGCCAGCAACATGACGCGCGAAGAGCATGTCGTGCATCGGTATCCGCTCGGTGATCACAATAATGCTCTTTATTCCCGCATCGATCGCTTCGAGGATCGCGTCCATGGCAGACCGGGGAGGTACCCAGATGGACGAAACCGTAGCATCCGGATGCTGCTTCAGGCAATCCCTGACCGTATCGTACACCGGGACGCCGGCAACTTCCTGTCCGGCCTTGCCGGGCGTGACCCCGGCCACGACCCGCGTGCCGTAGTCGAGCATGAATTTCACGTGTAGCGCGGCATTCGTCCCGGTTATCCCCTGGACGATCGTCTGGGTGTGCCTATCGATTATTATCGCCACTTGTCTCAGGCCTCCCTTGCTCGCGCGCAACGCGGACCGTCTCCTTGATCACTTCCTCGATTGGCGTATCGTACGCGTAGACCCTGATCTTGCGGAAGAGATCACCATGCTCGCTCTTCGCCTTCTCGATGATCTTCCGCCCCTCCTCCTCCATATTACCGGCCATTCTCATGATCATCGGTTTGGTCGGTCGGTTCTCGATCACGTACTGCACCACGGCCTTTGCCCAATCGTCACAACGCGATATGCCGCCGAAGCGCGCTCCGAATATTACTCTGACGCGCGGGTTATCCATTAAGAGCCCGAGCATGGCGCGGAGTTTGTCCTGCGTCGGCGCGCCGCCCGAATCCATGAAGTTCGCCGGCTTGCCGCCATAGTGCTCGATCAGATCGATCGCAGCAATGCCGAAACCCGCACCGCCCGGAAATACACCGATATCGCCGTCAAGGTCGACATAGGGAAAGCCGGCTTTCTTGGCGAACCGCTCGCGCTCGCTCAACTCACCCACCTCATGCCGCGCAACAATACCCATTGCCGCCAGCTCCGGGTGCCGGAACATGGCGTCCTCGTCAAGATCAACCTTGGCATCGAGCGCCATCAGCCGGCCGTCCGCGGTCAGGACCAGGGGATTTATCTCGGAGAGTTTGCAGTCGAGCTCGATAAAAAGCCGGTACAGATCACTGATGGCCCCAGCACCAGGTGCCAGGAATGGACCTTCAAGTCCAATCTCGCTTGCTATGTTTCGCGCCGCATATGCATGCATTATCGAACCTGGGCTGAAGTAATACTTAAATATTGCATCAGGTTGGTTGTGTCCAACCTCTTCGATGTCAACCCCTCCGTACCGGCTGGACATGACGACTATGCGGTGCGCCAGCCGGTCAACGAGTATGGCGAGGTACAACTCTTTCTTTATACGCACCTTCTCCTCGATCAGGACGCGGTCGATCTTGTGGCCTGAGTAGACCGTGCCGAGAACCGAGCATACCCGGTCCCGGGCTTCATTCTCATCGCGGGCAAATTGCACCAGACCGGCCTTGCCCCGGCTGCCGACAAATGTCTGCGCTTTGATGACGACCGGATAGACGACATTTCTTAGTTGATGGAGGCTGGTGCCGTCGACCACGACGTTCCTGGGCACGGGCAACCGGTAACGGGCAAAGAGCCGCTTACCTTCATATTCGTACAATCTCATATGCCTGTAATTATACCAAATCAGGACACGAATTCAATAGTCAGCTATCGATCGAGAGACGACTATTGACGGCTCTGGCAGATATCAAAATCAATGAAGTCGCAATGATGTATCACAACCGCTTCGTTCGAACGCACCATGCCCTCGCCTTCCTTGGAGTGCGTGGCAATTATGTGCGCGACCTCAAGCGGCAAACCTGCCTCAATTGCCAGACCGTAGCCAGAGACCGGATGGCGTACTCTCTTACCATGCTCGCTCTTGGCGATGGCCTTTCCTTTTCTGGCGTACTCAAGCAGTTTGCCCACGTCGTGTACCAGAGCGCCGGCAATGAGTGTGTCAATATCGAGGTCGGTCCTTTTCCGTGCACTGGCAATTGCCAGCGCCATATTTGTCACACTCCGCGTGTGCTGCAAGAGGGTTGCCTTTGTTGCGGTCAGCAGGGTGAAGGGGATATCGTCGATCCTCGTCCACCGGCCCTTCTCGATCGCCAGCAGCCATGCCTTGACCACACCGTCGCGCAGCCGGGGATCCTTGATCTTCTTGATCTCGGGCAACGCTTTCTCAATATATCCTCGGTCCATGGACCACTCCTCCTTTCCTCCCGATCATCCCGGGTGCTTCAGATAAGCCAGCAGACCACCCGCCTTCATGATCTCGAGTTCGAGTTCGGATAAGGTACGCGCCTGGAAGGTCTTACCGCGCGTCAGGTTGTTGACCCTACCGGTCACAATATCGACCTCCAGGACGTCGGCATCGTGCAGGTTCTGGGTGTTATCGAGCATCAGTATGGGCAGGCCAGTATTCACGCAGTTGCGGTGGAATATCCGGGCAAAGGACTCGGCGATGACGAGTGAAATACCGATCCCGCTGATGCTGACCGGTGCATGCTCGCGCGATGAACCGCAGCCAAAATTCTTACCCGCGACGATAATATCGCCGCGGGTAACACTGGAGATGAATTCCTGCCCCCGGTCAGTGCCTTCCATGGCGTGGCGCGCCATCTCCTTCTTGTCGGTCAACGGCAGGTACTGCCCCGGATATATCTGGTCCGTGTCGATATCATCACCGAATTTCCAAATGCGTCCTTTTACGATCATATGGACCTCGGATCGGTTATTTCGCCCTTTATTGCCGTGGCCGCGGCAGTAGCCGGTGACACGAGATAAACCTTCGCTCCCTTGCCCAGCTTGCCCACGAAGTTGCGGTTGGAAGTCGAGACCATGGTTTCTTCTGGCGCGAGTATGCCTGGGTGGCCGGTCGTGCACAGCGCACAGCCTGGATTTGTCACAACCGCGCCGCTTTCGAGGAGGACCGCGTAGATCCCCGAAGCCACGGCGGCGCGCGCCACTTCCATTGTCGCCGGCACGATGATCAATCTCACTCCGTCGGCGACCTTCCTGCCCCTGAGCAACTGAGCGGCAGCCTGCAGGTCCTCGTACCGGCCGTTGGTGCAGGAGCCGATGAAAACCTGATCGACCGTGGTCCCGGCGACATCGGCAACATCGCGTACATTGTCCGGCGAGTGCGGACACGCTACCTGAGGATCGAGCGCGGCGACGTCAAAGTCAAAGACCCGCTCGTAGGAAGCGCCAGCATCCGGCGATACGGGAAGGACGGTCCCGGACGCGCGCGACTTG
This sequence comes from Caldifarciminota bacterium, assembly GCA_014859085.1. Lineage (GTDB taxonomy): Bacteria > Hydrothermota > Tepidihabitantia > SM23-42 > SM23-42 > SM23-42. The sequence continues at coordinate 2,221 of JACUUY010000022.1, read as the reverse complement.
ATGAAATCGAGGACCCGCTCGTCCGGCACAATGAATCCTACATCACCGGACATCTCCGTGACCATGCTGGCAACGGTGAGGCGTGCCGCAAGGTCCATGCGCTCGATCGTCTTGCCGGTGAATTCTATGGCCCGGTTCAGCGCGCCGCTCGTGGTCAGCCTCTTGATAATGTGCAGGATCAGATCCTTAGCGCCGACCTGCGGCTGGAATTGGCCCTGCACGTCTATCCTTATCGTTTGCGGGACCTGGAACCAGAGTTTGCCCCGGTACATGGCGCCGGCAATGTCGGTCGTCCCCATGCCAAAACCGGCGGCACCGACCGCGCCGAGCAGGTTCATGTGGCTATCCGTACCCGCCACAATGTCTCCGGGCCGCACCAGACCGTTTTCGAGCAGGATGTGCTGGCCCACGCCGGTGTTCACGTCAAAGAGACGCGTCGCCTGGCGCCGGGAAAAATCCCTCAGCATCTTCTGATTCTGTGCGACCTTCTCGCTGCGCGCGGGGATATGCAGGTCAAAGGTTATCGCGACACGGTCGGGGTCGAACACCGGATGCGTCCCGTAACTCGCTTCATACTCCTCGATCACGTTCGGCCCGCCAAAATCACGCATCGCGACCAGGTTCATCTCGGCCCAAACGTATTCGCCGGGCGCCACCTGCTTGCCGGCACCGCGCGAGAAAATCTTTTCTATGATCGTCATCTCTCTTCCCTGTCCGCGACGGATCAGCACTTATCAGCGATCGCCTGCCCCATGTCCAGGGTGGACGCGCTGCCGCTCATGTCATAGGTGCGCACCTTGCCTTCCTGTATCACTGACGCGATCGCCTTGCTGACCCTCATTGCGGCCTGCACCTCGCCGAGCCACTCGAGCATCATGCTCGCCGCCAGGATCGTCGCGATCGGATTGACCCTGTACATTCCGGCATATTTGGGGGCTGACCCGTGGGTCGGCTCGAAGACCGCGTAGTCCACGCCGATATTGCCGCTCGCCCCGAAGCCGAGTCCGCCGGTCAATTGCGCGCACAGGTCGGATATGATATCACCGTAGAGATTGGGCGCGACCAGCACGTCATAATCGAGGGGCCGCTTGAGCAGCCACTGGCAGAGCGAATCGATATTGGCTTCATCGGGCTGGATGGACGGATATGAACTACTGACTTCGTTGAACGTCTCCAGGAACAAACCATCAGTGACACGGACGACGTTCGCCTTGTGCACGCACGTTACTTTCCTCCGTTTCTTGTCCTTTGCGAATTCGAAGGCAGCTTCGATTATCCGGCGGCAGCCGCGCGGCGTGTTGACCTTGATCGAGATGGCCGCGTCCCGCGCAACTCTTTCCATCCCCTTGACCCTGAACATCTCCTCGGGTACGGGATAGTATTCGACGCCGGCATAAAGGTCTTCGGTATTCTCCCGGAAGACGACGAGATCGATGCCTTCCCGGTAATTGAGCGGATTGCCCGGATACGCGAAACACGGCCTGCGGCAGATATACAGGTCGAGCAACTGCCTCATGCGCACGATCGGGCTCCGGTAGACATGACCCTTGTTCTGCAGTTGGGGGCTCAGTTCCTCCTCGGCGACCGTCCTCGGTTTGGATGTGATCGCGCCGAACATCGCGCAGTCCGTGGCTTTCATGAGCTCGATCGTCCGCTGGGGCAGCGGGTCCCCTTCCCGGCACCAGAACTCCCAGCCAATATCGCCGGGCAGGTACTCAACATCGACTCCCAGCCGGTCGAGAACAATCTTTGTTGCATCGAGCACATCCCTACCGATGCCATCTCCAGGCAGCCATGCAATCCGGTATTTCGCCATATCTAATCTCCTTTCACGCTTGTGGCTTCATTCAAGAGCAATACAGTCATATTTCATCCGTAGTGTGCAGTCCTTCCGGCGCGGTAAGCGACATACACCATACGGCCTTTCAAATCAAAGAACAGCGCCTTATTTGGTTATGGCTGATTGACCGTACCTTGATAGATACGCCACTGCTTGTAAAGCTTGCCCCCCATTTTCTTTATACCGTTGTTGACCTCGTGATTGTCTTCGAGGGTCCACGAGAGTTCGCCGCCTTTATACCCCAACCTCTTGCCGGCTTTGAACGACTCCAGGTAAAGAAGGGATTCCAGACCCATTTTCTGGAACTGATAACGCACGCCCATGATCACGAGGCGGGCCTCGGTGATCTTGCCCTTGTAATACAGGAACTTGAGCATCTCG
>JACUUY010000145.1 GCA_014859085.1 Caldifarciminota bacterium | reverse complement strand
TCAGTGCAGCAGACTAATGACAGCGGCTATGTCGTTGCTGGGTTTAGAAATTCAGTTGGTGCTGGTGGTCAAGATGTTTGGTTGCTCAGAACTGATGCAGATGGTGACACGCTCTGGACCAGGACCTATGGTGGCACGGGTGATGATCGTGGTTACGCTGTACAGCAGACGACAGATAATGGCTACATCATTGCTGGATGGACAACATCATTTGGGGCAGGTGGCGAGGATGTTTATATTGTCAAGACCAATGAGGGTGGTGACACGCTCTGGACCAGGACCTATGGTGGAACAGGTACTGATAATGGTTGCTCAGTGCAACAGACCAGGGACAACGGCTACATCATTGCGGGACGTACTATGTCGTTTGGCGCTGGGCAAGATGATTTTTGGCTGTTGAGGATTGCCGGTGCAGTGTTTTCGGTTATGCCGCTCGGTATCGATTTTGGGAGTGTGCCGGTTGATTCAATCAAGACCGACAGCATCACGGTGACCAACACAGGTAGCGCAGCGCTGGAGATCATTTCCGTGGAATCAGACAATGCCGAATTCACGGTTGCGCCAACCACCGCCAGCCTTGAACCAGCACAAAGCATGCAGTTCTATATCACCTTTGCGCCGACCAATCCGGGCGCCGAGACCGGCAACATCATCTTCACGCATAATGCCGACACATCGCCGGACTCGGTAACCGTAACAGGTACCGGCGTAGGCGGTGAAGCACCCGAGATCCTGAGTGTACTGGATATTCCCGATGACCAGGGTCGATGGGTGAGGGTCACCTGGGCCGCATCGCTCTTTGATCAACCGGGGAGTGTCATGCCGATTACCCAGTACGGCGTCTGGCGCCGGATCGATGAGGACGATCATGACCGAAGATATTCAGGAGCTGCTACACACGACAGGAATTGCGTAGTGTTTGCCGGTTATGAGAGCGTCCTGGAAGGCTGGGATTGTGTGGGTGCGGTGCCGGCGATCCAGGATTCGGTGTACAATTTCGTCTCGCCGACGCTGGGTGATTCGAATGCTTACGGCATATACTACTCGGTCTTCATGGTCACGGCCCACACCCAGGATCCCTATGTCTGGTTTGCCTCGGAACCGGATTCGGGTTATTCGATTGATAACATACCACCCGAGCCGCCGTATGATCTTGCCGCCGAAGTCATCAATAGTGATGTCCTGCTCACCTGGCAGATCGAGGTGAATTACACTGACTTTTCGCATTTTGCGGTCTATCGGGATACGGTTTCGGGCTTTACGCCCGGCGCGGCGAATCAGATCGGGACGAGTGAAGTGTCCTCTTATACCGATAGTTCCCTGGCAATTGGCAGCTATTACTATCGAGTCTCGGCTCTTGATATCAACGGCAATGAGAGCGGCTATTCCAATGAAGTCGAGGCCGTGATCACCGGCATCGTGGAGGCCGGGATTGATATGCCTACTTCCTACGCCCTGTTCCAGAATCACCCCAATCCCTTTAGGGTCGAGACCGGTATTCGCTATCAATTGCCCCGGCCGGATTTTGTGACGATTGCCATCTACAATGTCTCGGGCCAGCGCATCAAGACGTTGGTTAACGAACACACTGATGCCGGTTACTATGCAATCCGTTGGGATGGCAGAAATGAAAGTAGCCAGACAGTCAGCAATGGTGTTTACTTCTGCCGGATGAAAGCGGGTGAATACACTTCGGTTAAGAAGATACTCCTGACGCGGTGAGGATAAGCGTGGTGGGGCGGCTTTTGTCGCCCCACTTTAATGAACTCTGAATAGTACCCGACAACGGAGTCGTCGTTCCTGTAACTACATATGCTGCAATGTCGGCAAGAAGAGGTTCATCGACAGAGAAGACGAAAATAGAAAATATGATCACGAAATGGAGGAAGACAATTACTTTGACTAGATGGAAAACAAACCATAGCAGTTCACGTTGATTTTCCAAAGGGTTATGAAAATATCTGAAGTAGAGGTTCAACAAAACTTCTTAGTTGCGCTATACCTGTTGGACAAAGAAAATCCTGACGGTCATTTTGGCCATCTTGATATCGCCAGGAATGGGAGTCTGGAAGACATGATTGATGGGCTTACACTGGTGGTGATTCCGCAGCTTCAAGATAAGAGATGGATTCGCATCATGGGTTTCGGCTCACAGTTACAAACCGCCATAACGCCAACCGGCCGAGAAGAAGCCGAGAAGATCCTTTCAGAGAATGAAGGATAGGAAGATAATGACAAATGAGATACTACCCAACAGAAATCGTAACTAGTTCATGTTAGCTCCTTCGAACAGCGAGGGGAGTGACTCATTCGAATCACTCCCCTTCTCTTTTTTGTGCGGTATTTCCCGCTCCTTTGTACATAGAAAGATGATGCGGGACAGGTGTGTGGTGTATTTGCCAACTTGTCCCGATTTCTATGTTTTCAGTATAGGATCGGGGAACATACGGTAACAGACAGAAAATTGCCGCTTTTACATTAGCATCTGTAAAGAACAAAGAAGCGAGCATTCTCATCCCGCGCGCGGGGCGGAACCCAAAACGGTCAGAATGGGTAAAAACATGAGCTGGCTTGGGTTCGCTTGATTTCGGCTGGAATATCGAAAGTTATCAGAAATGGCTGGAATCGGATTTTCTCCTCGCTGCTGGCTCGGGATTTCCGGCTCCACAAAGCGGAGCCTCCAAGAGTCCTGCGCTTACTCCCAGTTCCGCCATCTCGGCATGCGAAGCGGAGCTTCGCAGCTAATAGCTTATGGCCAATGGCTACAGCCGATTATACATAGATACAGCATGAAGTCAAAGTATTGACCGTCATGGCCCAACTCAATTAGCGAAACCAGACAGGTGGCTTCGTCCTGGATCGTCCGGTTAAACCGGACGATGACAAAAGGATTATAAGGCATTCCCCGGCTTGACCGGGGAATCCAGTCTATTGATGCCAGTGATGAAATGCCGATTACGCTGATGTTTCTAACTGCGCCATCATCCCACGCAGTAGGTTGTCTGGATCGTCCGGTCTTACCTTCTCACCTTCTAATCTTCTTATGTTCTGCTGTTCGGGATCTGGGGAACCCAGGAAGTCTCCGCCTTAAGGGAACTGGCTCCGTAATGTGCCTGTTCCCTTTTCCTGACTCGTATTGACTCTATTGATGATATCCGGTATAATCGTCCGTGAAAGAGACCCTGAAGGTCATCAATAAGCTCAGAAAACAAGGAGTTATCACGGATTATGCAATCGGCGGCGGCATCGCGGCCATATACTACATTGAACCTATATTGACTTACGACCTCGACGTATTCGTCATCCTGCCCGGGGTGAGAGAATCGAAGGTTATCGACATGGCTCCGCTATATGAACGTCTGCAGAAGAATGGCTACTCATGGCAGAAGGAACATCTTATGATCGAAGGCGTTCCGGCGCAGTTCATTCCCGCGGACGAATTAGAGACAGAAGCGATCCAGAATGCGATCGACATTGACTACGAAGGAGTGAAGACCCGAGTTTTTTCCGTCGAGTATCTGATTGCGATACTTACGCGAGCAGGCCGTCCCAAAGACATTGAAAAAGTGAAGAGACTCCTGGAGCAAGCGAGCGTGAACAAGAGAAAACTGCGCTCGATACTCGCACAATACGGGTTGCTCGACAGTTACAAAAAGCTCAATCCAATATGAAGAAGAAAAGAGTCAACACAGATCACCCAGAAGGTAACATAGACGAGATACGCAAGCGCATTTTTGCCGGGAAGGCAAGATTCCATAGTTGCCAGGCTTCGTTGCCGTTTCCCGAGAAGATAAGGATACTCGTTAAACTCCAGCGGGCCGTACAACGTGTCAGAAAATCGGGCGGCTTCGTATGGGATATTTAGATCGAGGAGTGTGTATGATTTTTCGCCTTTTCCCGTACGGTCATACTAAGATATCGCATATAAAGGAGGCATAGATGGCGCAAGAGAAGAAGACATATCCATTGTCGCTCCGGGGCGAACTTACCGCCCCACCGTCCCGCGGCTGGTGGCTCCTCAAGTGGCTGCTGGCGCTCCCCCACTACGTTATCCTGGTCTTTTTGTGGGTCGCATTTGTTTTCGTGTGTATCATCGCCTTTTTTGCCATCCTGTTCACTGGGAAATATCCAAGGGGTCTGTTCAACTTCAACACCGGTGTCCTGCGCTGGACTTGGCGGGTCGGCTTTTACAGCTACCAGGCTTTGGGTACGGACAAGTATCCGCCGTTCAGCCTCGACCCCGACGATACGTACCCGGCCGACTTGAATATTGAATATCCGGAGAAACTCTCTCGAGGACTGGTGCTGATCAAGTGGTGGCTGCTGGCCATACCGCACTACATAGTCGTCGCTTTCTTGCAGGGCGGTTTGGGCGGAAGGAGCGGTGGGGGTTTGGCGACGATCCTGGCCCTGTTCGGCGCGATCGCCACATTGTTTTCCGGTAAGTACCCCGAGGACATATTCAAAATCGTTGTGGGCATGAACCGCTGGGCTTACCGCGTTGCCGCGTACGCATCGCTGATGACCGACGAATACCCGCCCTTCCGCCTTTGGGATGATTAAAGCTATGGTGAACCGTCTGGGGGCAGGCATATACATATACTTCTAAACTTCTTCTATTGCTGCAGCAATTAATTCGGCC
>JACUUY010000144.1 GCA_014859085.1 Caldifarciminota bacterium | reverse complement strand
TGCTCTTGACTACCCGTCGGTTCATCATATACTATGTTCATGAAAATCAAAGTACTGGTTCACCCAATCGCCAACTACCATGGCGAGGCAGTCATCTTGAGTCTGTTCGAGGATGAGAAACCAACCGGCGGCCCAACTGCCGCGATCGGCCGGGCATTAGGCGCGCTGATCTCAAAATTACGCAAGGAAAACGAGATAACCGGCAAACTCGGTGAGGTTACGGTGCTCCATGCCTGCAAGGATATGAAAACAAGCAGGGTGATCGTGGTCGGCCTCGGGAAGCGGAGTGAATTCGGCTACGAGCATATCCGCCGGGCGGCCGGCGCGGCGGCGAAGAAGGCGCGGCAGATAAACGCCAAGCACATCGGCACGCTCGTCCATGGCGCCGGTAACGAAGGACTGGACACCGCGCTTGCCGTGCAGTCCGTGGTCGAGGGCACGTGCTTGGCACTGTATGAATTCAGCGCGTACAAGCAGGCTGACACGAAGCGGCGCATAAACGAACTCGCAATAATCATGCCGGGCTGCAAAGATGCAGGGCGGTTGAGAAGCGCGGCGGCACGGGGACAGACCCTGGCCGATGCTCAGAATATCGCCCGGGACCTGATCAATGAACCAGGCAATAATCTCACGCCCGAGCGATTGCACAAGCGCGTGCAATCAATAATACGCGACTGGGGATTGAGCGGCGTCATCAAGTGCCGGTGTCTTAACCAGAATACGCTGAAAAGAATGGGCATGGGCGCCCTGCTTGCGGTTGCTCAAGGCAGCGTGCATCCGGCGCGATTCATCGTTCTCCATCTAAAGACCGCCAGGAGACCGCTGGTCAGCCTCATCGGCAAGACCGTCACCTTCGACTCGGGCGGCATATCCATCAAGCCCTCGACCGGTATGGGATCGATGAAAGGCGACATGGCGGGCGGCGCCATCGCCTTCGCGACGACGCTGGCGCTGGCCCGGACAAAATGCAGGATCAATCTCATGACTTTGATCCCGGCCGTCGAGAACATGCCATCCGGCTCAGCGTCCCGGCCCGGTGACATAGTGCGGGCCATGAACGGCAAGACGGTCGAGATCATCAGCACGGATGCCGAAGGAAGAATGACGCTCGCCGATGCGCTCGTCTACGCCGAGAAAAAGGGCGCGGGCGTGATCGTCGATATCGCTACGCTTACTGGCGGCTGCGTGGTTGCGCTCGGCAATCTGATCGCCGCGCTGATGGGTAATGATCAGGCACTCGCCGAGAGGCTCATCGAACTTTCGGATCTTACCGGTGAGAAATTCTGGCAGCTGCCGCTGTGCGAGGAGTATCAGAAGCAGATCAAGAGCGATGTCGCCGATCTGAAGAACTCGGGCGGCAGGGATGCATCGACGATCACCGCGGGGCTGTTCCTGAAATCATTCGTGGATAAGGCCAGGTGGTTGCATATCGATATCGCCGGGAAGGAACTCGCTGAGAAAGAAGCGCATTACACGCCGCGCGGGGCCACGGGATTCGGCGTGCGCAGTCTCTACGATCTCTTCCGCGCTTTGTAGCACGCCGCGGTTGTCACGGCGGCAGTGCTCACAGTACGATATACGATGAGATCCTTGCGAAGATTTTTTCGCCGATACCTCTGACTCTTTTGAGTTCCTCAAGCGACTTGAACCCGCCGTTCCGCTCGCGATACTGAATGATCCGCTCGGCAAGCGCAGGACCGATGCCGGGCAATTCCTGGAGTTCTGCGGCCGATGCGCAATTTATCGAGTACTTGACCTGTCCGTGTTCAACGACCAGCTCAACGCTCCTCCTCCTCTGCTCCCTTCTCAACAGATTCGCCGCATTCATGACGAGGAGCGCGCCGGCGATACCAGCCAACACCATAATCTCCTTCGTCTTCATGGAGCGTATCCGTATCGCCTGCGCTGGTATATCAGATTCAGCACGAAACGGTACATCGTGTCCAGACTCTGCCGGCTGCACTTGTCTGCGGTGTCATCAACCGTATCCCAATAAGGGTAGTCGAAGTCAATGATGACGATCGACCGGATACCGTATGTGATAAGGGATATATGGTCGTCAGTGATGTAGTACTTGACGGCCGGTACGAAGACCTCTGGGGCAATCGCCCGGCCGATCTCCCATATCGAATCGACGAACGCGGGAAAGAATTTGGCTGAATTGCCCTCCTGGTATATCTGCAGGTCCTTGTCGCCGACCATGTCCAGAACGATGATGTAGCTGTAGTTGTCAACGCAATTCGCCGCAAAATGGCTCGAACCGTAGAGCTCGGCTCCGTTCACATCCTCGCCATCAAAGAAGAGCAGGTCGACCGCATGGAGCGGCGGATTCCGCTCGAGGGTATCGGCAAGAGCCAGGAGCAAAGCCACGCCCGAGCCACCATCGTTGGCACCCGGACAGCCGACATCCGAATCCCAGTGCGCGGCAAAACCGATACGGGGATCCTCTCCCGGAAAGCGCTTGTATATATTGTAGTAATTCGTGCCCCGGACAGAAAAAGAATCAACCTCCGGTTCCTTCAGGTGGTCAACAATAAAACTTCGTGCCTGCAGGTGGCCTGCCGTTCCCGGTGCGCGCTCGCCAATGGCGCAGAAATCAATGAAATATTCATAGGGGTGTTCGGCTGCGACCAGCCATGCCGGCGCAAAGAGCAAAAGGAAAGCAAGAAGAACGAACCTGTATGCTCGCGGACTCAGAAATTTATGTTGGTCCATACATTCACTCCCACCCTTTTCGTGTCCTGATCGCGGACGCTCTCTTTGTTCTGCAGGTAAGAGAGGTTCGCCCCGCCGGTGATGCTCGATGAGAAATTGTATGACAAACCCAGATCCGCCTGCAGGATGCTTGAGTCGTAGATCGGGATATTCAGATCGGAGGAATAGTTCGTGCTGCGGCTGCTGCCGACACTCAGATTGACCGCCATGTTCGAGGCAAAACGGATACCGCTCAGCAGTGGCAGGCTCAAGCCCTTAGGCGCGCTGAACGTGTATGCCAGACTGACCGATACGCCGCGGCTCAGCGATTTCGAGGGCAGCACGAACAAACCTTGATATGTATGCCCGTTCGTCTCAGAATATGACACGTCGACCGTCGACGAAATGCCGTTCACCCAGGTCGTTTGCCAGGCGACGACCGGGCTGAGGCTGGTGGTCTTGGAATCCGATTGTTTTGTCGTGTCCTGAAAGCGCTCTTCGAAGGTCTGGTTGAATACGGTCGTTATCGATGAAGAACGCGCGAGTTTCTTCAAAAAAGGAATCGCTTCAAGTTTGGTGATCCTCACATTGGCACTGGGATACGATGTCGTGTGGGTCCGCGTTTCGATGTTCCCGTACGCGTAGGTCTTGTTGACGCTCTCGTTGTAAGCACCCGAGACCGTCAGGATATTGAAATTCAGACCCGAGGACGCCTTGAAAGCATCGGTCATACCTCGGCCCGGAAAGCTGTTAGGCGAGACATCTTCCACCGGTATGGTATCGACGAGCCCGAATTGATAATCGAGCTCCGGCCTGCGCCGGACGCTCAGGTAACTGGAGTTTCGCTGGCGCGACCAGCTGATGGACGGATCCTGGATCTTGTCGACAAAAGATTCGATCTGCCTGGCGAGCCACGAGGGCGAACCGACCGCGGCCAGTGTATCTTTTGTCTCATCCCGTATCCTTGTGACAAGCCTCACAATACGCTGCAGGCTGACCGTTCCGTCAACCCCGAAACGCGCATTGTTCGCGACATTGCGGAAATCCTCCTCGCGCCGGATCTCAAACCGGTAGTCCTCGTTGTACGAGGCATTGTAACTGAATCTGGGCTTGAACAATTTGAAATCCTCGGTGAATGACGAATTGAAGGTCTGGGTCCGGCCGACTTCTTCGCCGAGATTACTGCGCGTGCCGACCGAATCGCGCGTCTGGTTGAAATCAAAGCTCGCGCTCGTCGTCCGGTGCGGCGAATAGGCAACATTGAATGACGGGTTGAGCGTCTTGCGGCGCTGCGAACCGGCGACCGAGAACTGGAACGCCGAATCCGGGTTCGTGCGATAATACGAACGCGCGAGATTATCAGTATAGAGGGCATTGAAAGCAACATTCTGCGGCAAGACCGAGAATGTCTGGCCGAGGAGTTTGAACGAAACCTTGGGATCCAGCCGGTAATTGCCCCGGTACGTTATCAACCTCGAGGTATCAGCACCGAGGGCGGTACGGGACCGCGCGTTCGACTGCGTGTGCTCAAGCGACAGCTTGTCGAGCGTGTTCTTCATGAGCCAGTTACGGGAGTTGGACTTGGACAGACTCACCGAATAAGAGTTCACGACATTCCTCGTTATTTGCTTTTCCAGTTCATCGCCGGCTATCGTCAGATCGTTCGCAAAGTACGAAAAGCGCGGCTTCTGCAATGTGTTCCGGTAACTTACCGCCAACGGCATGTTGAAACCCCACTTCTCGAGGAAAAACTTGTGCAGGGCGATGTTGGATGTGATCGCGTAATTCCGGCCCGCGCTGCTTGTCGAGATGGTCTTGGCTTCTGAAAGCCGTTTGAAGAGGCCGTTCGATTCATCGAACGAAGCATTCACCGTCATCAGATCGGCGAAGTTGACCGCACCGGTCGCCCGGACGATGCGGCCGACCTCGGTCTGGGGTGCAACGAGCCGGATATCGTTCAGCCATATCGTATCGGTCAAGGGCGTCGTGTTCTGGTTGGTTATCGAGATCTCAAGGAACTGGTTGACCGAAAGCGAAGGATTACC
>JACUUY010000143.1 GCA_014859085.1 Caldifarciminota bacterium | reverse complement strand
AAGGTAGATGGAGGACACGATGAAACTCGGCATCCTGATCATTGCCCTGACACTCGCCGGGCGGCCAATCGCTGCGCAGAACACGAATTTTCTGCTCGATACGAACCTGGCCTACATACCGGCTCCAAGGGGACAGAGCTTTCCCTCGGTAACCTTCAACGGCACCGACTATTTCTGCATGTGGTATGACTGGCGCAATATGATCGCGGATTATAACGATCCCGTATATCCGCTGTACTACAGCAATATCTATGGATGCCGCATCAGCCCGGACGGTATCTTGCTCGATTCAGCCGGGATCCCCATATCCTACCGCATCTGGGAAATGATCATCATACCATGGGCCACCACGGTTACGTCCGGCAGTGGTTTGTATCTGCCGCAGTGGCAGGATTTTCTGCGCGGGAATGCGAACTACGCGGCCCGCGTCAGTGCGGCCGGCGCCGTGCTCGACCCGGACGGGTTTGCCGTATGCACGCACAGCTCGGGCCGCGGTCCGACATCGATCGCCTATGGTGAAGATAATTTCTTTGCGGTCTGGATGGACCAGCGGACCCCGACCGGCATCTACGGCTGCCGGATCCATGCGGACGGCACGGTCATTGACCCGGAAGGCATCTTCCTGAGAAGTGTCAGTTTCTATGATGCCGGACTGGTCTCGATCGCGTCGCGCGGAACGCAGTATCTTGCGGTCTGGAGCGAATCGTCTGATATCTACGCCATGTGCATCGATACAGCAGGAACGATCATTGACACGTCTGCGATCGCGGTCTGCACTAATGCCGCAGGCCAGGCATTCCCGTCCGTGGTCTTCGGGCATCCGTACTATTTCGTTGTCTGGTACGATGAACGCGCCAATGGTTCGGTCCGGGGTGCACGCATTGACTCGAATGGCGTCCTGATCGATACGATTGCTATTCTGATAACTGATGGACTGCTGTATCCAGGCTGCCCGTCATTGGATTTCGACGGCGCGCGTTATCTTGTCACTTGGGCAGGTGATGAGGGATCATGCTGTGCGCGCGTCGATACCGACGGTGTCCTGCTCGATCCTGTGCCTATTACTGTGCCGCTCCCGGGTGACTATAACACCCCTTTACCTTCAGTTGCCTATGGCAATGAGAGTTTTCTTCTGGTCAGTCACACGTTTTGGGGGTGGAGCGGTGATGTGATGGGCATGCGGGTCGATACGAGCGGCAATGTCCTGGACACGTCGGCGGTTCTTTACTCGATGGCCGGCTATTCAGGCCGCAACGGAGCAGGGGCTCATGATGGAGAGAAATACTTTGTGGTCTGGGAAGACACGAGGGACGCGTCGGCAACACGCATTATTGGAACCCGCATCGATACAGCGGGTTGCGTTCTCGACCCGGACGGTATTTCGATCATCGACGGCACAGATCCTGCGGTTGCATACGGCACTGATCATCTCGTATTGTGCACGGGTTTGAAGGCCGTGAGGATCGGCACCGGCGGCGCGATCATCGATACGATCTCTGATTTGCCGGCCGGAGGCACACCGGCGGTCATCTTTGACGGCGTGTATTACTTCGTAGCATACCGTCATGGTGGTGCAATATATGCCGCGCGTCTGGATGCGGCCGGTTCTCTATTGGACACACTATTGGTTGGTGACACGCAGTACAATGACGTGTCCCCGGCCATTGCCTTTGATGGCTCGAGTTATTTTATCGTCTGGAATGAACTACAGACCCTTTATTCTTACGTGTGCGGCGCCCGCGTGAGCAGTGCCGGCGTACTGCTCGATACGATACCCATTCGTATTGCAAATATTTCCGGCAACTCGCAGTATGGTCCGGCAGTGGCTTTTGACGGCGTGAATTACGTTGTTGTCTGGCGCGGCGGCGATGCCGACATCTACGGCGCTCGCGTTTCGCCCCAGGGGATCGTGCTGGACCCAACGGGGTTTGCAGTATGCATGGCGCCGTCAAGGCAGGGCACGCCCAGGATCCAGTTCGATGGCCAGAACTACTGCGTTGTCTGGTACGACTGGCGCAGCGGGAGCCATACCGACATATACGGATGTTATCTGACTCCGGCGGGCGAGGTGATGGAGGAATTTACCGTCGCCGCGCAGCCTGGCTTGCAGGTTGAACCGGACCTGGTCAGAGGGCTGGACAAATATCTGATCATCTATTCCGGATTCATCGATACGATAAATGGACGGCCGGCGAATACGATGCGCGTCTGGGGGAATTTCCAGGATTTCACCGGGGCAACAGAATTCGCAAAAGGCGATATTCCAGTTTCGGCCGAAATGAATGTTGTCCCGAATCCATTCAAAACCGCCGCGAAAATACGGTACTCGATCCCGGATCCCCGAAACTATGCAGAGATCCCCACTATAGTGATCTACGACGTGATCGGTCGTTCTGTGATCTCTTTTGATCTGAAATCAAGCATCCAGAATCAAGGATCGAGCATAGTGTGGGACGGTACAGACCACGGGGGCAGGGATGCGGGCGCAGGCGTCTATTTCTGCTTCCTGAAAACCGGGCAGTCCTGCATTGTCCAGAAGATGGTGCGCGTGCAATAGCACGTGCATTGCTGCACGTGCAGCAGTGCACCACGGCCGGCACTGCCGGGCGCTCATCGCCCATCTCCGTGGTCCAGCTATTTGCCCTTGATTTTTCCCGCTGGATTAGTATAATCAGGCAGCATGAATAGCAAGCCGATCTATGACCAACTGAACAGCGCAAGACCGGGTGTTCTGGCCCTCCTCGATCCAGACCGTATCTCCACAGAAGATGCTCGTTCCGTGACAAAACTCGTGTGTGATAACGGCGTCAAGGGCATACTCCTCGGTTCGTCGCTCCTGGTAACACCGCACTTTGACAAATTCGTGCGTGCGGTCAAGGACAATGCCAGTTGCCCGGTGATTCTGTTCCCGGGCGGTTCACACCAAGTTTCCTCGAGCGCCGATGCGATATTCTTCCTGTCCCTGCTGAGCGGCCGGAACTCGGAATTTCTCGTCGGCGAACAGGTGAAGGCGGTCTTTCTCATAAGAGAATGCGGACTGGAAGTGATCCCGGTCGGTTACATACTCATCGAATCCGGGAATTTCACGGCGGTTGAATACATTTCAAATACGAAGCCGATACCGCGGACCAAACCCGAGATCGCGGTCGCTCACGCGTTGGTCGGGCAGTATTTCGGCATGAAATATATCTACCTCGAGGCGGGGAGCGGCGCCCAGAACGCAGTGCCGCCGGACACGGTCCGGAAAGTCAAGCAGAACGTGACCGTTCCTCTGATCGTGGGCGGGGGCTTGAGGACCTATGATAGGGTTCGGGAGATCTGTGATGCGGGCGCCGATTTTGTGGTCCTGGGAAGCATCATTGAGCGGTCACCAGTGGAATTTAAAGAAATAATGCGGAGATTGAAATGAGGGTGCTGATCGTGGGCGGCGGCGGCCGCGAGCATGCCCTTGCCTGGAAACTAAGCAGGACAAAGCGGGTCCGGAAGATATACGTCGCGCCGGGCAATCCCGGGATCGCTGAGAATGCCACCTGCGTCAATATCCTGGCGTCCGATATACCGGGTCTCTTACGTTTTGCCGAGGAGAAGAAGATCGACTTCACGATCATCGGCCCTGAATTGCCGCTGGCCATGGGTATTGTCGATGAGTTTGAACGCGCCGGGCTTAAGGTGTTCGGGCCGAACCGGAATGCGAGCCGCATTGAAACCGACAAATCATTTGCCCGGGAGTTCATGGGCAAGTTCGGGATCCCTGCTCCCAGCTTTCGGATCTATGAAACCGCGGCCGAGGCCCTGAAATACGTAAGGACCATCAACAGGTTTCCGGCCATTGTCAAAGCCTCTGGATTAGCCGGCGGCAAGGGTGTTTTCACGGCGAACAACAAACGCGAATACGAGAAGATAGTCGATCAGTTGCTGGTGCAGCACAAACTCGGTGAGGCCGGCAACCGTATCGTGGTCGAAGAATTCCTGACCGGACAGGAAGCATCGGTCCTGGTCATTACCGACGGCCTCTCGATCAACTACCTGCCCTCGGCCCAGGATCACAAGAAACTGTATGACCGTAACCGCGGGCCGAATACCGGAGGCATGGGCGCCTATGCGCCGTATCCAGTGAACAAACGGGTAGCGAATATTATCGAGAATGTGATCATCCAACCGACCGTGCTGGCAATGCGTGATCAGGGATTGGAATACCGGGGTGTTTTGTATGCAGGCCTGATAGTGACCTCGACCGGCCCCAAGGTATTGGAATTCAACTGCCGGTTCGGCGATCCGGAAACACAGGCGATCCTGCCGTTGGTCGAAGGGGATCTGCTGGGTGCGATGGTCGCCGCAGCCGAGCGCAAGCTTTCTGACGAACCGCTCAGGGTCAAGAATTCATGGGCCCTCTGCGTCGTTCTTGCATCAGCCGGGTATCCAAATGATTACCGGGTCGGTGAACCGATCGAGTTCAAGCAGAAGCTCGACCCCGGCACGTTGTTATTTCATGCCGGCACAAAAATGGATGGTCAGCAGCTCGTCACGGCATCCGGCAGAGTCCTCAACGTCGTCACGGTTCATGAGAATCTGAAGGTTGCCAAGCAGCGCACTTATGAAGCGATCAAGAAGATACACTTCAGGGGCATGTATTACCGGAAGGACATCGGTAACACCGGTATGAAGAAGATGAAAAGGAGAAGGCGCAAATGAAAGTGTGGATATTCATGGGCAGCAACTCGGACATCGAGACAATGTCCCCGGCCGAGGATCTTCTGAAAGATGAATCAATCCCGCATGAGGTGTTCATCCATTCGGCCCACCGCGAGCCGGACA
>JACUUY010000021.1 GCA_014859085.1 Caldifarciminota bacterium | reverse complement strand
CGATCGTGTTGCGGGTATCAGGCGGCACAAGCATTCTGCATGATGACCTGTCCAATGAAGATATCACAACGTCGATGGAGGAGGCGGTGAGGCTGAACGTCAGCGCGGTCGCCATCTCCATATTCGTCGGTTCGCCGCACGAGCGGGAAACATTGACCAATCTCTCGATACTCGTTGATCAGGGGCAGGAATACGGGATACCGGTGCTTGCCGTCACTGCGGTGGGCAGGGATATGGCCCGCGATGTGAAATATTTATCTTTGTGCTGCCGTATCGCATCCGAGTTAGGCGCGCATCTTGTGAAGACATACTACTGCGATGGGTTCGAGAAGATCGTGGAAACGTGCCTGGTGCCGGTGGTCATTGCCGGCGGCAAGAAGATCCCTGAGAAAGATGCACTGAAGCTTGCCCACAATGCGCTCGCACATGGCGCCGCCGGGGTGGACATGGGCCGGAACATATTCCAGTCGGACAATCCCGTCGGCATGATCCAGGCCGTGAAAGCGATCGTGCACAAGAATGCCACAGTCGAAGAGGCGTATGGACTATACCGGAAAACTTAGTAAGGCGTTAAACGGCATCGCTGCCCGTCTGGACAAACGTCATCGTTTACTGATCTTGTGCCGGCAGACGACGCCGTACGACTCGACGGGCCGCGACGCCCATGAAAGTCAGCCGATGCATTAATTAGATCATGCGCGCCGCCGTCTACCACAATAACAAAGACATTAGAATCGGGGAGATGCCGGTCCCGAAGATCGGTCCTAAGGAAATTCTAGTCCGGGTCATGGCCAGCGGCGTGTGCGGCAGCGACGTGATGGAGTGGTACAGGGTGAGGAAAGCGCCGCGCGTTCTGGGGCATGAGATCGCGGGCGAGATTACCGAGGTCGGGGCAGAGGTCAGCAGATTCCGAGCCGGGCAGAGGGTTTTTGTGTCGCATCACGTTCCGTGCAATGAATGCCGCTACTGCAAGGCGGGCTATCACACGGCGTGCGCCACACTGCACTCCACGAATTTCGATCCCGGCGGTTTTGCCGAGTACGTGCGCGTTCCCGACATAAACGTGCGTCATGGCACGTTCGAGCTGCCGGATGACATGACATTCGAGGAAGGGACTTTTGTCGAACCGCTTGGCTGTGTTATCCGCGGACAGAGGGTTGCCGATATCGGTCGAGGGCAGACCGTTCTGGTGCTCGGCTCCGGCATATCAGGTTTGATGCACATTCAACTGGCGCGCATCAAAGACGTTTCCAGGGTGATCGCTACCGATATCAACGAGTTCCGTCTCGAGGCGGCGCTGCGTTTCGGCGCGGACCTTGCGGTCAATGGAAAGGAGAAAGTTGCTGACGCCGTAAGGAACATAAATGAGGGTAGATTGGCCGATGCAGTGATCGTATGTACGGCCGCCTTGCCGGCCTTTGATCAGGCATTCGAGGCGATTGACTGCGGCGGCACTCTCTTGTTCTTCGCGCCGGCCGCGCCTGAAGTGCGCGTACCGCTGCCGCTCTATGACGTGTATTTCAAAACGGCGAAGATCGTTTTTTCTTATGCCGCGGTGAACGAAGATATCACCGAAGCCATCGAGATGTTAGGGAATAAGAGGTTCGATGGACTGGGCATGATCACCCATTCCTTCAAGCTCGATGAAATACAGACCGCGTTCGAGCTCGTCGCCAGGGCAGATCGTTCGATCAAGGTAATAATAAAGCCGCAGGAGTAGTATCCGGACGGAGTCCTACTTTGCCTCGGGTTCCCTGCGTATCAGGACCTTTTTTATTAGATAGCCGGTCATGATCTTGTTCAAATGATCGAATCCGGCGCAATCATCGAGGTCCTTACTCTTGATATCTGCGTAGTACAATTCATCCGATTCTGATCGCTTCTTTTCGACTTTGATCGAATAATCGGCATCGAATATCGTCATGAAGTCGCGGACCGGCATGGTGAGGATCCCTTTCTCCGAATAGAGCGATATCAGTTTGTCTATCTCCCGGCGGTCCTGGGCGAGATGTTCGATCTCTTTCTCGATCTCGAAGCGTGAATTCGTCACCCGACCGTACGTGCGCTGGACCTCTTCGGGTTCATCGATCTCCTTTATTTTGTCTGCGCCTTTCTGCAGAACACCTTCGAGTATCGTGATCGCCTGCTGTATCTTGTCCTTTGCCTGCGAAAGGCATGAAAGATATTTTGCGATCACCTGGAAAGGAGGTATTTTTTCGAGATTATCATAGAACAACTGCCCGTACGGTTTGCAGAAGGGCCCCTTCTTCGTATCTTCCAAGTCGTCCAGTACCACTATCGGCCTCCTTATCGTACGAATGCATCACGACCAGCATGCTCAGCCGCATCTTTCAGGTCTTCTTCAATACGCACCAACTGGTTGTATTTCTCGACCCGTTCGCCGCGGCACGGCGCTCCGGTTTTCAGTGCGCCGGCCCCCATGGCCACGGTAAAGTCAGCGATAAAAGTATCGGTCGTTTCGCCACTGCGATGGGAAACGACAACGCCCCACCTTACTTTCTGAGCCATTCTGACTGCGGCGATCGTCTCGGTGATGGTACCGATCTGATTTGGTTTGATCAATGCGGCATTGGCCGCCTCTTCTCTGATGCCCCTCTCGATACGTTGAACATTGGTGACGAAGATGTCGTCACCGATCAGCATGGTGTGCGCCCCGAGGGCCTTGTTCAAGGCCTTCCAGCCTTCCCAGTCGTCTTCAGCCAAGCCGTCCTCGATCGAAACGATCGGATATTTCTTCACCAGCCCAGCGTATTTGTCGATCATCCCGTGTGAATCCAGGGTCTTGTTCTCGATGCTGAGTGTGTACGTACCGTCCTTGTAGAAACAGCTCGGCGCCACATCGAGTCCTATTCCGATATCTTCGCCGGGCCGGTAATGCGCTTTCTCGATGGCTTTCACGATGATGTCAAGCGGTTCGTCATTTGACGCTATCTGCGGCACGAATCCGCCCTCGTCCGCGACGGTGATCTTCAAACCCTTCTCAAGCAGGATGTTCTTAAGCGCGTGGTAGGTTTCACTTCCCCAGCGCAGAGCTTCGCGGAACGTTTCCGCGCCGTACGGCACGATCATGTATTCCTGAAAATCCGGGCCTTGGAACAGCGTGTGCGCGCCGCCGTTGATGACGTTCATCATGGGCACGGGCAGTATGCATGCTTGGTCGCCGCCGAGATATTTGTAAAGCGGGATGTTCATTGCCCGTGCTGCGGTGCCGGCGATCGCCAGCGAGACGCCGCAGATCGCGTTGGCGCCGAGATTCTTCTTGTTCGGCGTGCCGTCCAGATCGAGCATTATCCGGTCGAGTTCAGCTTGCTGTGTGACATCCTTGCCGCAAAGCGCCGGCGCGATCTTTTCATTTACGTTCGCCACTGCCTTCAGGACGCCTTTGCCTGCATAGCGCGCCTTGTCGCCGTCTCTCATTTCGATCGCTTCGTGGATCCCGGTTGAGGCG
This sequence comes from Caldifarciminota bacterium, assembly GCA_014859085.1. Taxonomy (GTDB): domain Bacteria; phylum Hydrothermota; class Tepidihabitantia; order SM23-42; family SM23-42; genus SM23-42. The sequence goes on along the minus strand of JACUUY010000021.1, from coordinate 24,012 downwards.
CCAGAGGGTACAGCGGCCCTGCCGGTTACTCCGTCGTTCAGTTCGATGTCGACTTCGACGGTCGGGTTTCCCCGTGAGTCAAGTATTTCTCTTGCGAGAATCTTTTCAATAGTACTTTTCATTACTCCATTCCTCCTTTTTTAAGTGCAGCATAGTGTCAGATTATACTGAAAACACCGCTACTGTCAATGAACCAACCTGCGCTGTCATTTATGAATTGATGCGCTGGGTCAAATCCCCGTTTTGCTAGTAACTACGGCGCGCAATAAATGGCGCAACTACAATGAATTACTTTGCTGGGACGGTCCAGAATAGAACCAACAATCTGGATTCCCCGGGTAAGCTTGTCCTCTTACTTGATCAGGGGACCGGGGCATGACGATGTCAGGGCAGGGTCGAGAACCATGTGCTTTATAGGTTCTTACGAATACGATATACGATCAACGGATACGGTCAGGTATCTACTCTAGATTCACCGGAAGTCTGAGATTGCTACGTCCGCCTACGGCGGATTCGCAATGACGGCACTTCCGGCATCGTGTATCCTGGACCGTGTATCATGATCATGGATCGGCATTATGTGTTTAGGATTTAGAATTTGGGATTTAGGATTTCTGTGTTAGGGGTTGTATTTTATGGGGCAGGTGAGGCAGCGGCAGGCCTCTTTCTTGAGTTCCTCGTTGGGTGCCTTTAGTTCTACTTCATTAAAATCCTTGACTCGCTCCTCGACCGCGCGGTGCGGTATCTCGATCTTCTTGTCTGTATGCATGGATATTTGCCTGACACCGGGCAGGAATTCACGCCTCACCATCCGGTGCCAGAAGCCCGGTACTTTTCTCAGGCGCCGGTCGAGCTCCTCGGCAACGCTGAGTCCCTGGCCAACGGCATGCGCCACGGTCGCGCTGCCGAGCACCGCATCACCGGCCGCGTATATCTTAGGCTGCGACGTCCGGCCGTTTTTTGTCAGGATCCTTCCGTGCCTGTCTGTTGTCACATGATCTTTCATGAAATTCGATTCTGGCCACTGCCCGGCGGTTATGACAACGGCGTCGAGCTTCACTTCGAACTCGCTGTCTCTTACTATCTCCACGCCGCCCTTTCTGCCTTCTGTGCATTCGGTCCGGGTCATGACCGTAATACCTTTCTTCATCTCCACCGGTGTGGTGAGAGGCACGATCTCGATGCCTTCTTCCTGGGCTTCGATGCGGTCTTCTTTCTCGGCCGGCATGTCCATGATCCGGCGCCGGTAGAAGATCTTCACATCGTTGCCCTGGCGGCGCAGACTGCGGGCGGCGTCGATCGCCGTGTTGCCGCCGCCGATGACGCCGACCGTGCCCAGATCGAACCTTTCGCCGTTCTTGATCTTCCGCAGCACATCGAAACCGGACAGGGCTATCTTCTCGCCCGGAATGCCGAGCGCCGTGGCACGCCATGCGCCGATCGCCACTAATACCGCATCGTAATTTTCCAGTAATTCCTCGAACTTCAAATCCTTGCCGATCTCAACGTCGCACTTCAGTTCGACATTCGGACCCAATGTCGCCTTTATCTCAGCATCAAGCATGGCGTCGGGGAGGCGGAACCGCGGGATGAGTATCGCCAGCACACCGCCCGGCTTTTCCTCGCGTTCGTAGACTGTAACGTTGTAGCCTTTGCGTCCGAGATAATGAGCCGCCGAAAGCCCACACGGTCCGGCGCCGATTATCGCGATCTTCTCGCGCCGCGCGTTTGCGGCGCGCCCAGGCTCTTCCATTGACACACAACGCTTCAGATACTTTATGGCAACCGCTGCGTCGATCCCCCTCCTCGTGCACTCGCTCTCGCATGGTGCGGGGCATATGTGCTCAAGCGTGCCGAAGAATGGAATGAAGGGGTACTTCTCTTCACTGTTATTGCAGATAAGATTGATGTAGATCCATGGCGCGATGCCGGCCGGGCACGCTTTTTCGCAGGGCGGTTTCTGATAGCGAAAGCCCTTATAGGCATCGAGAATATTGTATACCCAGAACAAAATCCAGGCAGCCAGCAGTCCCCAGAATGCTTGGTTGATACCGGTCCAGATAATGACCATCAAGGCGATCGAACCGTAGAAGAGACCCGCGAGCACAATGCCGCTCCAGATGCGGCGCGAGTAGATTTGCCCTCCGCCCACGACGAAGGCTGAGATCAGCGCGGCTTTACCGTATCTTGTGTTTGATGGCATTTGTCGGACACACCTTCACGCAATCCAGACAGCGTATACAATCGATGTTGCTTGCAGAGCGGTAGATCGGAACGTGCATCGGGCATTTTGTCTGGCAGGATTCGCACTTGATGCACTTCTCATCGTTGACCTCCAACTTGAACAGGCTGAAGCGATTGAATATCGAATATATGGCACCGATCGGGCAGAACGTGCGGCAGAAAAAACGCTTGATCGAAATGGAAAAAACTACAACCGCGATCAATACCGAAATCTTCATGTAGTAATGCCAGCCGACAAGAGCGCGGAGGTCGCCGGTTTTGTCAAAAAGCACGAGTGGTATGCCGGCGATGAGCGAACCGTCTGGGCAGAGTTTGCAGAACCACGGTTCGGCCGTTACATAAACGACGATACCGGCGACGCCGACGAGCACGACATACTTGAAGTATGAAAAGAGCCCGGGCAGGCGCATCTTGAAGGATTTGACCTTGTACAGCAGGTCCTGGAAAAACCCAAAAGGGCATATCCAGCCGCAGGTCATCCGGCCGATCGTCATCCCGACCGCGCCGAACAGACCGGCAATGTAGAAGGGTATCAATCTCAGTCCGATAAAGTGCTGTAACGCGCCCATTGGGCATGAATACCACGCGAGCGGGCAGCCCCAGCAGTTCAGAATCGGTGTGCACGCGCGCTTGAGGAATCCCTGATAAATGCCGCCCGCGAATATTGCCGGGATATATGAATTTTGGACTATGGCGGCGACGGTCTGGACAATACGCTTGAGTTTCATTCAATGCCCATGCAGGAGAGGCACATCACCGAGCCGACCGTCTCGGTCTCGATGAAATCACCCAGGCGGCCGCCATGCCAGATGCCGGCCGCGAAGACGAGCGTCAGCAGGATAATGACGGCAATGAATATCTTCCTCACTCAACCTCCTTCGGCGCAGCTTGTCACCATCACCGTATCGCCGAAGGTCTCGAGCATTGCGAGAGGAGCGAAAGCGAGATGCATCAAAGCGCAACGCGCTAGAAGATGCTGGTCAGCACCATCTTCACGCCCTTGAACGGCTCCTCGAACCGGCAGACACCGCCTGAACATACGAGGCCGCCTTTTTCCGCGCCGGCGCGGATCCTCAGATTATGGCGCGTGGTCAGATCAAGACTCAACTCGGCCAGCGGCCAGCTCGTTTCGGTGCTGAGTTTATCAGCAAGGCGTTCGGGCGCTTCTTTATTCCGGCGTTCATAGCGCAGGGTCAGCACGAACAATTCGGCCCGGCCGATGGCGACCGCGATCACGTGGTCATAGTAAGCGAAGGTTCCGATCTCATCCACGGTTGTGACAAAAGTATGCTCATAGCCGGTTTCAATGAACATTGGACCGAAGTTATAGGTGAACTCGATGTAGGGTTTGGTCTCGGTCTTCTTCGTGATCGGTATTTCGATGCTGTCCTTGACGAGTTTGTCCAGTCCAGTCGTCACTTCAAGGTTATACGCCGGATACAGCTTGATCTTTGCCGCCTGTTCGATCACCGCCGGCATGGCGCCGTTCGTGGTGAATACCTGTTCAAGTTTGCTCGCCGTGGTATCGTGGACGCTGATCTTGTTATTGCTCAGTTCGAGGGTGAGGAATTCAAAAGGCGAATACAACAGGGACGAGCCATAGCCGATCTCATTCACACCCCGGTTGACTGACAGACCGGTCTCGATCGGCGTGACCGGTTCGTTATAGCGGTAGTTCCGGTCATACGGAAAGCCGATGGTGTCGTAATCCATCACCTGGAATGAGAGCCCGAACCCCGATAGGGCAAGGCTTGAACTGAATAGTACCCCATGGCCCTTGAGCCGGCCGCCCAGCCCCGGTTTGGTGCCCAGCAGCTGCGCGTACTCGACATACGCGTCGAACGGCCCGGTCTTGAAGCCGACATTGCCGCCGAAAAGTTCGGTGAATGCTTCAGGCGTCAAGTTCCGTTCCTGATTGATCCGGACATAGCGTCCGCCCAGATTGACCTTGGGAATGAGTTTCGTCTCCAGGTCAATACCGCGTATCTGGGCCGTTGTATCGTTATCATTCTTTATCGCATAGACATTTTCCTCAAAGAAGACGTTGCGCGGTTTGCCGGACAGGAGCGTGACCTGGCTGCTAAAATACTTGAAACCCGCCTGTATGCCGTAGAGCGATTTGTCGATCTTAAAATCTTCGTCAATGAACTGATTCAGCACAAGGCCCCGGCCGAATGTTTTATTGAACCGGCCATAGATGATATTGACCGGATCTTTGTTGTACTGCGCGCTGTAGTCGAGATATGACAGCCGGTTCTGGCTAGGGAGCGAAGGGTCGGAGAAGAAAAAGACGCCGCGGAGCGTGATGTCGCTGTAGCTCAGCGAGAGCTTGAATTTATTTTCGAGATGTTCCTGATAGTTCGTGTCAGTTTCATCGCTTCTGAAGAATATCCAGTACTCACCGTAATTGCCGCCGCTCAGGCGGAGGTCCTGCGCGATTAGTCCGGAAAAACAGAATGTCAAGAGACCAGCGAGCAGCATAGTTGTAACTTTCGGTCTACTGTTCACACGGGCCGCCTTTCTCATACAATTCTCTCACCTTCGCGACGATTTTATCCTCATCGCCCGGTTTGTAGCCCTGGTGGGTGAAAACGATCTTTTTGTTCTGGTCGATGATAAAGAATGTCGGCATCGCCTGCACGTTGTACAATCTCCGCATCATGTTTTCAGGATCGAGGACGATCCGGTACGGCCACTTATGACTCGTGGCGAAAGGTTTGACCTTGGGCACGGACCTTGCTTTATCCTGACTTATTGCCAAGAGTATGATATTGAGTGAATCGAATTCCGGCGCGTAGGGTTTCAGAGCGTCCAGTTCCTTTATGCACATTTTGCACCAAAGGGCCCAGAAGCTCATCATGACCGGACCCGTGGTGAGCAGCGAGTCGAGGTCGACAATATTCCCATCGGCATCTTCGAGGGTGAAACCCGGCGCTTCGGCCAATTTCGCATCCTGGGCATAAGCTGCGAGCATCAACAGAATTAGAAGCAGTGCGAATTTTTTCACCGTGCCTCCTCAAATTGCATTGTCGCCGAATGCATTACTTTTTTGGTGTTCATGTTCTGGATGAAGAATACCGCGCGCATCTTGTCGACCGGTAGCGCGTGATTGAAGGTGATCGCCGTGTCGAGCGTGTCGGGATAAGCAAGGTCGATCGGGAAACTGTAAAATTGCTGGATGACATAGTTGAAATCTTTCAAAAACCCGCGCACGCTATCCTGGCAGATCGCAACATATGCGAGCATCTGTCCGGCCGGTATTGTGTCAGTGGTCACGACCCTGATCTGGACATCGCCGGCAGTTGTTGTGGCAGTCGCCGCGAGTTCAAGGTTGTATCTGGGAGTATCGGCTTTGGCTGCAGTGATGTGGGCGTTATAGGTCGCAAAAAAAGCGCTGGGGTCTGGTTCGAACACTTCATCAGTGCCGTCAAATATCGCGGTCGGGTAGATCGGTGATCCATACAGGGAATCACGCTGCGCTATGGCTGGTTGATTGCCCAGAGAATGATTGTATGAGATGATCGCCAGGGAATCACCATATATACCTGCGATGCTGTCGAGCGCCTGCTCCGCAGACGCGCAGAAGATTCAACCATCCTCGGTGAAAAATTCAAACAGCACTGTCCGGTTTGTGGGCGCGGGCAATTCCGGCGCTTCTGAACAGAATAGCGCGAAAATGGCCAATATTGGTAGAAAAACAATGATTCTATTCATGGTTGAATTATAAGGAAAAAGCAATCAGTGTCAATGATTATCTCGGCGCTGAGTGCATAAAAAAAGAGCAGGCATTCGCCTGCCCTTTTTAGTAGTGTGTCGCGACTAATCGACCAGAACTATCTTCTGTGTCGCGGTCTGAGCACCGGCGCTGAGCCGGACAAAATACACACCGCTACTCAGGCTCCTTCCATTGTCGTCCCGGCCGTCCCACGCTACCTGCATAGCGCATGGCGCATGGGGCATAGCGTAAGAAAAATCCCTGACCATGCGTCCCGCAGCGTCGTAGATTTTTAGCTCTCTGCGCTCTGCGCTCTGCTCTATGCCGAAGCTGACGGTCGTCAGCTTCGTAAAGGGATTCGGCGTTACCTGCAGAGAAAGGGCCCGCAAATCGAGGTTTGTGATCTCGTCCACGCCCGTGCCCGCAGTTATACCGAAGAAGTGCATGATCGAATCGAGCAGGACCGCCTTGGTCGAAGCGCCGCTGCCGTCAACCAGACCACCGAGTTCGAAGGACGTGCCGACCGTCTTGTAGCCGGCAGTGGCGACATTCGCCACACCGCAATTGTAGTTGTTGTTGCCGTCCTTGAAGACCAAAAACCCGGTACCCGTGGGGTTGATGTGGTCCATAAAGCTGTTCTCGCCTGCGTAGTTGAAGTTCATACCCTCGGTGAACGTTCCATTCTCGCCGACCACCGGTCCCATGTCGTTCGTGCCATCGGCCACGGCCTGAATGCCGAAGAGCGGGCAGAAATTATATCCGCCGACCAGCGGATCATAGTACCACACGTCGCCGCCCTCGAGATAGACGTTGCCGCCTCCATTGAGATAGCTCACGATCGCGTTTGCCTGCGCGCTGCCGCTGGCGATCACGTGATTGTACGGGTATATACCGACGCAGACAAAGAGGGCCTGATAGATCTCGAGATCAGCCGCCGCCGGCAGTGTCGCGGCGATGCTGCCGACATACCCGAGGCTCGCCAGCGTGTTATTCATCGTGATGCCCGGGGCCGGTGTCAGATCCGGATTCCAGATCAGATAGTGATACGAGCCGACCACGAAGCTGAACTCGAACGTGTCCGTGAACGCGCCGTCATTCGCGATAAGCCGGAATTCGGCGACGTGGCTCTGGGGTGTTAAAGCATCGGCTGCTAGCGTGTAGGGGTCAGAATCGTTCGTCTTCACGCTGTCAATTGCCAGACCGCCGAAGACAGCGGAGTTGTCGATTATGGTTATGTACGGGTCATCGGATTCGAGGGTCGTCGTGATATTCGTGAAATCAAGACCGCCTATGTTCTTCAGGGTGACCGTGAGGTCGACCGTCTCGCCCGGATCAATGCGGCCATTATTGTTGCCGCCGGTATCGTCTATGTTTTTCGCGATACACGCAACATACGGGTCGGTTCCCGTGTAGTTGAGGACTATATCATCGGCGAAGACCTTCGCCGTTTCAACGGTCCCTCAGCCACTCTCCGCAAATCCGGCGAGGGTTATTTGAATGCGTTTTATGTCACCCGGATTAACGCCGGACAGGTTGGTCAGTTCCGTATCGATGTTAAAGGCATAATCGTGCCAGAAGGAATCCGCCGGCGTGATGATATGACGCGTCGGTGTGTTTGTCCAGGGGCATACACTGCTTTTGTAGCAGATCATGGTTTCACCCAGAAGATCGCCCAGGTCGTCGAGGTATTCAATCACAAGTGCGCCGGCCGCCCAGCAGGTTGTTGAATTGCTCGAGGCATAGAGTTTGAGCGAGGCCGCGAATTCAAGATTGGTCGTTGGAATATGCGCTGTCTGGTGCAACTTGGCATGGCCTGTTCCGGTGCCTTTATAGACGTATACTTCATAGTCAGGATCCGGGTCGTACGTCGTACCGCGGATAATGCTTGCGTTGGCGCCGTTTATTGTCTGGGTCCAGCCTACGCTCAGGTCCTGCTCAAAATCGCCGTTGGTGATGAGCACGCTGGCACTGCCAAGGGCAGCCAGCAAGAACAAAGATAGATATCTGTGCATCGCGCCTCCTTGTGTCCTTATGCCTGCAATTATAATTCTACAGTGAGAACTGTCAAGGGGACAGGCTGCTTTTTCGCAAGGTTGAAGAGCTCGTTCTGTCCTTGGTAGCTCTGCAGACCGCGGCCTATCAACGATTGTATGATTGCTCGAAAAAGTAGCCTGTCCCCTTATGCTACCGCACGACCACTTTGCCCGTGGCGTGGGTGCTTGCACTTTCGAATTGATAAAGATAGACGCCGGCACTGACCCGGCGGCCCGTTTCGTTCCTCAGGTTCCATTCGACACTCTCTTCATTGCCGGTTGCCGTGCCGGCGAGCACGCGGACCTTCCGGCCGGAAACATCGAAGAGACCGATCTGATACCGCTCTCCGGCGGGCAGCGTGAAGGCGAAACGGGTGCTGCTGGCGCACGGGTTAGGCACCGGTTTGATATTCACGGCCGTGACTTCGCCACCGGTATACTCCATAATGCCGAGCTCATCAATATCGAGCATTGCGCCCTGCCAGATCTCGATCGTCGTATCCGGCTGCATGTTCAGGTCCTGGATCCAGGTCGTAAATCGTATTTTGTCCGCGTTCCAGATCGTATCAAGCACAAAAGCCCGGCTGAGCGTCAATGAATCACCCGGTGGAATCGTCACGACTTCTCCACTTGCTGTGGGGAGGTAATCCCGCGCAACGTGGTTGTGCCACTGGTCGCCATTCGGCGCAGGTTTGTAAATACTATCTTCCGTGACGACGAAGAGTACTTTTCCGGTCAGAGCAACTGTTGAATCGTTACGGAACTGCGCGTAGATCGTGCCGGTACCTGCCGCAGGATGCCAATCGCCCCACATGGTGATTGTGAAGGGCGAGTGCACATCAAGGCGCTGGCCGATTTTGTTTGCCCAGGTATTGTAAGTATAGCTGCCGTTCTTGCTACCGTCAATCCAGAGCCAGGGTGTGACGTATGTCCAATAACTGCCGTACCAGTATGGTGGGGGGTAGGAATACATTCGATCCCGGGCTTCCTGCAAGAACATTCCGAGGTAGGTATAAGACGAGTTGATATGCATTTCCACTACTGCAACTCTTCCGGGATTGCTTATTGCTATGTTTGCCAGCGTCCAGCTGGCGCTTGGGCAGGTCGGTCAACCTTCTGAGTATAACTCCTCGCAGACCACGACCCGCTCGGCTGCGAATGCGGATACTAACAAGCCCAGCCCTAAGAACAGGCCGAGCAAGGACTTCATTCTAAGATGCATTGCGCCTCCTTTTCTATGTTGGCATTATAGCATAATCACATGGCGTGTCAAGAGTGTGTTCACTTGCATATACACAGCGGCACAGCCTGCTGGTTTGTTCTTCTCGACGCAGGCGGCTGTGCCTCCTTTGCTCGAAGATCATATTCATTAAGTGTATAGGACGGGCGTAAACGTCCTACTTCAAGGCGACGGGGACAGACACCCCTTATTGAGACACGGAGACACGGAGAAAAAGGAGACTCGGAGATTTCCCTGCAAGGTGAGAGCAGGGTAAGGCTTTTTCTGACCCGTTGAGTAATACAACGTATAGCCTTGCATGAAAGATCGCAAACCTGAAGGTTTGCCCTACGTGGTTCGTCTGACATAAGAAGACGGGGACATATACTTCTCGATGCAGTCGGCTGCTCCGCCCTTGCTCGAAGAGTACGATATCAAATACCATATTCCAAGCATCAAATCACAACGCGGGTTCAATAAGCAAGTGTGCGCCATAAATGTCGCTGTTTAGTTCGGTGGAAGGTTTTGGACGGCGCAATGAGTCTGATAAATCAGACAACTACCAAGATCAGCTTCCGGTAGTTGCCCAATTCATTGGGCGCGTCTTCTTAGCTCACGGAGAAGCGGCACCCCGGAGAAGGTGCGAAGTTGAGAGGTTGAGAAGATGAGAATCGGAGAGTCGGAGCGTCGGAGAGACGGAGAACAAACAAATGGTATGGCGAACTTCGTTCGGCATGAGCGCTACGCGCGGTAGAGCGAGGTTGCCGCGCCCCGCTGCGTCCGCCTAAGGCGGACTCGCAATGACAATCGTTGGTCGCGCATAACGATATTAACGGTATTCAATGAATTGAGGATCAAATATCAAATGTCAATGTTGTTGGATTCGAATTTTGGGATTTCGAATTTAGAATTTGTTTCGGATTTATTACGCGTGTAGGACAGGGCTTTTAGCCCGGCGGCGCTTCTTCCGATAATATTATGTGGCTATCTGATCAGCAGAACCTTCCGGGTTTCGGAATATTCTCCCGTTCTTAATTCGATGAAATACACGCCACTACCTAATCTCGTGCCCCTGTCATCACACCCGCCCCACACTACTTGCATGGCGCATGGCGCATAGCGCATAGCGTAAGAATAATCCCTGACAAGGCGTCCAGTAGCGTCGTAGATTCCTAGCTCTATGTCCCGTCTGAAAGACGAGGATTCTCGTCCTTCAAGGACGGAACGCTCTGCGCTCTGCTCTATGCAGAAGCTGATGTTGATCAGCTTCGAGAAGGGATTCGGCGCCACGGCGAGCAGGGGGGAGATCGTGGTCTGCTGGTGATCGGTTATTGCCAGCGGATCGATTATGAGATCGCATACTACTGTATCACCGATGATCGTGATGTTTCTTACCGATACATGGGTGGGATGACCCCAGCCGTCAGTGCTTGCCGGGTAACTGAGCGAATCGAATACCGTGTTATTGCTGTCACCGGGATATGGGTCTCCCGGATCGCCGAGTTCATGGTGATAGTAGTGCGGATCCGGCCTGTACCCCCAGCCGTTATCGAGATCATCTCGGCCGTCGGCTTCTTCGAGGTCGACAAAATTATGGTATGCAGAATAGCGCGGATCGATGTGCCAGATCAGAAGACCGCTGCCTGGCAGGGGTGTGTCAAATCCTTTGTTCTGCCGGTTCTCGAGCAGAAAGAACGTATCATTGACGATCCCGTTGCGCCAGACCCGGTAGGCGACCGCGTGCGTTTCCGAATCAAGTATCCTCAACCCATACGTATTGCTCGTAATGCTGACCGGTGTCACCCAGTTGACCTCGGTCTTGCACCAGGCATCGGCATGCGAGGGGCTCCACGGCGTGTTGCCGCCGGCCCCCCAGGCACCATAGCCCATCAGTCCCCAGTATCCGATACCCCACGTGTTGCGCGAACCGTCGTAGAGATCAGGCAGCCCGACGATGTGTCCCAATTCGTGGCACATGACGCCGATACAGCACAGCGTCGTATCGAGGGCGGGTGTCACCAGGTTGAATTCGGGGACATTCGTCGCGCCGTCGATTATCACACCGTCATTCGTCGAATAATTGAACCATGGGATCGCGTGTGACCAGCAGTGATTTGTGTCACCCGTGTCTTCGCCGCCGGGCCCGGCATGAATTACGAAAACACCATCAATGCGGCCGTCGTTATTCATGTCGTACTGGCTGAAATCGACGGCAGCGTCGACCAGTCCAACAGCATCTGATGCCAGCTGATAACCAGTGGACAGCATGTAGTATCCGTCGTAGTAGTGACTGTAGTTGTAGACCGACATGTGCCATTGATCGCCAGCGACCCCGCCGGTAACGTTGGTCGTGCCATACGAGTTCTCCAGGAAGAAGTCATTGAGGCTGCCGGCGCGGTATTGTCCGTAGTAGACCCCGGTCGAGTAGAACATGCTGTCGTACCGGGCAGTAGTATGTTGTGCTGCGAGTGCAGGGTTATCACTGAACTGAATGAGTATCGCGCAGGTCTCGATCGTGTAATCGCGCAAGTCCTTTGGATTGTCGAGAGACCGGCCCACAATGCAGGAGTGCGGTGCATCTGTGCCTGGTTGTCGAGGCGGCATTGATGAGGCCATTAATGGATACAAAAGCACGATAACGGCAATTTGTCTGAACATCGCGTCCTCCGATCACTGTTGTCAGCTGCGAATCCATCGCGGCTTGTAGGGTAATATAATCATCACGGTGTAGCTTGTCAACGAATATTCTTGATTTTGCAGGCAGGGTGGATACAATTGCCAATCAATAGTGCAAATGGGAAACGAACCTCGTGCGTTCTGCTCCTGGTGATCTTCTGTTATGGATCCGCGTCAGAGACCGGTCCGTCTGATCCCCGGGGCAGTTACAGGCTGGTTGACGCCGCCCGGGATTCTGCGGGGTATTTCTTCTATCACGCCCTGCCTTTCGGCACTCAGGCGAACCACAATCCACTGAACGTCATCATCAACGGCGGATACGGCATTCTTCAAATGCCAAAGTACGATGAATACGAGAGGAAGATCTTCACCTTTCCCTATGGGGATTGGTGTGAGAATGTCTGGCAGACCGTGGGTCATCCGCTGCGCACGATCAACGAATTCGGGTGGTGGCGTTTCCTCTCGACCGAAGTCCTGCCGTTGACTCTGAAGGGCAGGGGCAATTAATGGGTGCTCAATTACTCTCTGCACTTGATCGGAGGAGGCATGCACTTCCGCGCGACCGAGGAGTGGTTCCGGTATCACGGGTTTGGCTTGCCCAAGCTTTGGTCGCTGGGCACAATGGTTGCATACCATGCGCTTTCCGAAGTAGTCGAGAATCGGGGGAATGAAGAGCTGAGCGTTGATCACCTCGCGGATCTGCTGATCTTCGACCCCCTGGGCATGCTTCTGTTTTCCAGTGACAAGGTATGCGGGTTCTTCGCTGATAAATTGAATCTTGCCGAATGGTCGATGCAGCCCGCGGTCAATATTAGAAACGGCAACCTCGAGAACATGGGACAGTTCTATGTCGTCAAGTATCCCGTATCGCAGCAGAAGGACTGGCACCTGATGGTGCACTTTGGTTTGCACGGTATGGCCGGAGTGTCACATCGCTGGGATAATGGGGATGCATTGTCATTGGCCGGCGGTTTCCTGGCTGAAGAACTTGTGCGGGCCGAGCAGCAGGATACGGGTATGGTACTGACCCGGTTCTGACCTGGCGTGCCGGTATTTTCTACGACCGGCACAACTCGCTCCTTGCTTCGCTCATGGTTTCGACGGCGCCCAAGTACAGGGTGCGGTTGAATGTCTATCCAGGCGTGCTGAGATTGGGGCCGTTGACCCCGTCGTTCTTTGTATCCGGAAGCAGGGAATGGATCGGCGGCATGGGCATTCAGTATATCCCGCTTGGCATTGGCTGCGGCAAATAAGAAAGCCCCCTTGCGGGGGCTTTTTCTTGTGCACGATTACGATTATGCACGTTCGATTTTTGTGGCTTTTTCGCCTTTTGGGGATTTGGTGATCTCGAACTTGACCCGATCACCCTCGTTAAGGGTACGATAACCCTCGCCGATTATCTCCTGGAAGTGAGCAAACACATCACCTGTGCCGTCTTCTTTTTCGATGAAGCCGTAGCCCTTCCTGCTGTCAAACCACTTTACTTTACCGTACACCATCTTGCTCCTTTCAAGCCTCCATTTGTTTCTTGGATTGAGAATATGAATATTCCATCCTCCGACAAACGATTAAGCTTATGATAAATGGATTATAGACAAAAAGCGTTCCGTGTCAATAGATTTGTTGGGCCTGTTTTCTTCCGACGCAGTCGGCTGGGCCTCCTTTGCCCACGGAGAAGCGGAGACTTCAAATCTCAAATTCCAAACACCAAATCCAAAACCGTGGACGTGACACCGCAGTCGCACGATTCATCGTGCATGCGTTCCAGGATTTTCTAACAAATACGCGCCATAAATGGCGCAACTACCTTATATTTCGTGAATCCAGTTATTGAACTCGTGGAGTTTATTTGTGATTGGGGATTTGTTATTTGGAATTTATTAAGGGTGCTGTTCTCTTGACTTTGGATTGATTTCTTGTAGAATCCTGGGGTAGGGGAGCGTGGGCCGAAGTGCGGGACACTGAAATTTGTTGTTTTGGGGGAATTGCCGGTTATGGGATGCGGCCCCGCACTACCTGGCGGAAGTGCGGGACACTGAAATTTGTACCTAAATCAGAGATTTAGACAAATTTCGTGGACGCTAAATTTTCATTTTGCAGCCCCGTATTCCTTCGGAACACGGGACGCTAAAATCTGCAGCTGAATCCCGCGTTTCACGCGGGACGCTAAATTTTCCAACCAAATCGAAGATTTGGGGAAAATTTGCGGAGGCGGATGGGTGCTGGTGTGCCTGACGGGCTTCAAACCCGGATGTCCTTCGAAAGGGGGACGGTAGGTTCGATTCCTACACGCCTCCGCCATCGCACACGCTCCCGGCAAAAGCATCGATCCCCCAGAGAATCATAGATCCTTTCCTACCAGTTGACGGTTGTAAAATGATGCCCGGATTTTGTATTAATAGTAGAAAGGAGGTCGCATGGAAGCTACAGAGACCAGAGCGATCAAGCATTTCACAGACCTGAGAGTCTGGCAGAAGTCACATGATCTTTTCGTGGCGATGTACCGGGCGGCAGATGATCTGCCGAAGACAACCGCCGCCGCGATCATACTCGAGCAGATCCTCAGGAAGTCCAGCGGCATAAGCGCCAACATCGCCAAGGGTTTTGGCGCGCGCGTAAAACACAAGTACATTCAATGTCTGGATGAAGCACGCCAGGAAGTGGCAGAGACCGAGAATTGGCTGCATGCACTCATCGACTGCGGCTGTTTCGGACAGGATGTTGTGAATCCGTGGCTGGAAAAGTGTCTGGAGATCAGCAGGATGCTTGGTTCCCTTATCCGTAAACTCGAGGAACGGAACAAGATCAAGCCCCAGGTGACCGGCGACTTGAATTCACTCCATCCGTAGCCTGCGTTTACTGCAGTAAGGATCTTATTGCTACGTATTCGCTTTCGTAGTATGGCAGGCCAGTGCCGCCGACCGTCTGGATCTCTCTGTTCCCGTTACTGATGCGGTCACTGGCTGGCGGGTGCGACATGAGGAGTTTCTGAAAGGTGTTGGGCGGCTGTCCTTCCATCTGTTTGAATTTCTCGAAAACCTGGATCATGCCCCTGGGATTGTAGCCGGCTTTTTTCGCATAGAGAATGCCGTATTCGTCGGCCTGGTATTCGTTTTCGCGTCCGTAACCGAGCAGGACAACTCCGGTCGCGGCATCGATCATCTGCCTTGCGGCATTGCTCATCTTGTCGCCCAGGGCGACTTCCATAACGATGCTGTAGCCGTAGATCGCTTGAAGCCGTTTGACCGAATGGCGGGCAACGACGTGTCCTACTTCATGAGCGAGAACTGCGGCCAGCTGCGCTTCGTTATCCATCTTCTTCATCAATCCCTTGTAGATGTATATGAATCCGCCCGGGCACGCAAAGGCATTAATCTCTTCGTTATCGAGCACCTTGAAAGTGTACTTCACATCTTTGCGATCACAAACCTTGGCGATCTTGTTCCCTATGATGCTGACATAATTCTGGACCTGCGCATTGTTCAGTACGGTTTCGGTCGATTCGATTTCTTTCACTACTTCTTTGCCGAGTTCAACCTCGGTCTGGGTGGGGATGAGGATCAGGCTTCTCGTCCCGCCCGGGCCAGTGGTGACACAGCCAATGACAAGGACAAGCAATATGGGTACAACTAATAGTATCTTCATTGGTAATTATAATGGAGCGGTCGTAAAAATCAAGAGCAGAGCACAATACTCCTGCCGTATTCGTTATTCGTGTTCTGTACTCGAAGGATTATCGAAACAAGTTACTCTTAACGCCGCTAGAATAGCAAAAATCCGTTGTT
The DNA here is from genome assembly GCA_014859085.1 of Caldifarciminota bacterium. Taxonomy (GTDB): domain Bacteria; phylum Hydrothermota; class Tepidihabitantia; order SM23-42; family SM23-42; genus SM23-42. Next base: position 8,340 of record JACUUY010000021.1, on the reverse strand, counting down.
CTCCACTCAAAAGAGGCGTACCCGGCGGCATCGAGTACATTGCAGAACTGAAAGCCCTTTCTTATGTCTTGATTTTCGTTTCGGATTTGGAATTTTGGTATTCGGATTTGTTTCGGATTTCGATATTCGGATTTCGAATTTATCAGTTATTGCGGTATTTCTGTCCGAGTACGCGGACGTCGCCCCGCTTGATGGTCACGCCGCGTGTGTCAAAATATATCAGCAGGGGCAGGACGAACTTCCGACTCGCGTCGAGCAGATCGCGGAACTCGGAGACCCGTATTTCTTGATTTTTCTTCAGATAATCGACCAATTTCCGTTCTGCTTCCTTCACGAACCTTTCGTGAAGCACCACGCCTTCGCCAACATTAACGAGGACGCCGGTATCGAGCATGTAACGGTACGCTTTTTTCATGGCGCTTTCCGGGGCGGTCATTTGAGCGCTGATTGCACCGTAATCGGGCGGTTTGTACGCACTGTCAATGAATAGCTGTTCGATCTTTTTGATCGTGGTTTCGAGTTCTGCATCGACGACAACCTCATGGGCAAAGAGGCTGACTCTGCCGTCCGGAGTTATGCGCACGGTTCTATCTTGTTCCATGCTGGTGAGGGAGTGGTCCATGAGGATTTTGTCGAGTCCGCGGCTTATGCTTTTCAACAACTCGAGCGGCGTCAGACCGATCCCGGTCGGATTAACTTTGTGATAGGTGTTCAGTTTCTCGAGAACGCGGTTCCGGAGCTTGTCGTAATTAGTCAGATGGTAATAGAGACCGCGCTTCTCATCGAGACATATCACGCGGCCCGCCTGCTTCAGGGCTTCGACCTGCCGCTTGACTTCCTCGACCGGCATGTTCACATCATGGCTGATCTCCTCGAACTTCCTCGGCAAGTCGAAACTCAACAGCAGGTCTTCTTCCACGACGGCGACCGGTTCGCCGACCTCCATGCGCTGCAGGTGGCTGATCAGGTCTTCATCAAATCCTTTTGCCCTGATCGCTCTCGGTTCAATGATCGTGCCGCCACCAATGGTCACCTGGGGCGAGTAGGTGCGTATGACGTAACTGTCATTGATATCGGAGACCGCCGGCGATTCGAGGCGGAATTGGACCATTGTTTTTTCACCGGGGGCGAGCGTTTTTCTGTCGAGCAATACTCCTCGGCCGAAGATCTCCTTGGTGCCTATGTGGATCCTCAGCCGCGTGAAATTCTTCAGCGGCTTGCCGGCCGATTTGAGCAGGTATAACGACGCGTTCACGTACTCGGATGGCTCGAAGAAACCGGTCTGAGCAAGTACATCGCCGCGGTCGATCTCGTCCTTCTCGGTGCCTACCAGATTGATCGCAACGCGGAATCCGGTACCGACTTCATCGACTTTTTTATTGTGCACTTCAATGCCGCGGACCTTTACGTTCTTCTTTTCCGGGAGCAGTTCGAGCGTGTCGCCGACCTTGACTCTTCCCGAAAGCACGGTGCCGGCGACGACCGTCCCGAAACCTTTCATGATGAACCGCCGGTCGATGGGCATGCGGAAGATACCGCGGTCGGTCTTGGGTTCGGTCTGCGCGATCATACCGTCGAGGTTTCTTCTCAGGTCTTCCATTCCCTCCATGGTGGTATTCGACACGGCGATGATCGGCGCATTCTCCATGAATGAATCGCGCATCAGGTTCCTGACATCTTCCGTGACGATATCCAGCATATCTTTTTCGACCAGATCCTTTTTGGTGATCACGACAATACCGCGCTTGATGCCCAGCAGCTTGAGGATCTCGAGATGCTCGTTCGTTTGGGGCATCACCCCGTCGTCCGCGGCAACGACGAACATGACGAAATCGATCGTTGAAGCGCCGGCGACCATGTGGCGTACGAATTTTTCATGCCCCGGAACGTCGATGATCGTGACGTCCTCGCTGTAGAAAACGAAGCCGAGGTCGGTCGTCATGCCGCGCTCTTTTTCTTCTTTCAACCGGTCCGGATCGATGCCGGTCAGCGCTTTGACCAGGGCGCTCTTTCCATGGTCAATGTGCCCCGCAGTGCCTATTACTATGTGCTTCTTCCCGACCCTATTCATGATGCAGACTTCTGTTCAAATCCGAAATCCGAAATCCGAAATTATAAGAGAATATCTGAGGAGAATATCCTGAGCTCATTGTTTGGGCTTCAGTATTGAAGTGAATGCTTCCACTATGATCTCGTTTTCGCCTTTTAACACGGTGCGAAAATCGAGGAGCAGGGTGTCTTCTGCAACCCGGCCATAGACCGGTATCCGGCATAACCTGAGGGCCCGGGCAAGATCGCTGACCGAAAGGGTCTTGGGTTTGACCGCCACCGCGTAAGTAGGCAGTTGTTCAGTAGTGAGCGAACCTCCGCCGATTTCACTGACAGATTGTATCACTGAGACATCGAGATCCGCGCTAAGATCAGTCCTTAACGCCTTTGCGCAATGGCGTGCCTGTCTTTTTATTTCAGCCAATGGTTTAAGCAAAACGCCCAAAACGCTGTGATTTATTATCAGATCGTTCTCTTTCAGTAGAAATAGCTGAAGTGTACCTTCCAGTACCGCGTTGGTCAGTTTGTCACATCGCAGGGCACGCGTGAGCGGGTTTTTCTTGATTCTTTCGACGTACTGTCGTTTGCCGACGATTATGCCGCATTGAGGGCCGCCGATCAGTTTGTCACCGCTGAAACAGGCGATATCAGCACCGGCCGCGATGCTTTCCTGGACCATCGGTTCCTTGGGCAGGCCGTACTTGGAAAGATCGATGAGCGCGCCGCTGCCCAGGTCATCGATCACCGGTATGTTGTGTTTCCTGCCCAGCTCAACGAGCTCCGCGAGTGATACTTCTTTTGTGAAGCCGATGATCCGGTAGTTGGATTGGTGCACCCGGAGCAGGGCGCCGGTATTTTCATTGATCGCTTCCTTATAATCCCTGAGGTGGGTGCGGTTTGTCGTGCCCACTTCGCGCATTATTGCGCCGCTCTGAGCCATGACATCCGGAATACGGTAGGATCCGCCGATCTCGATGAGCTGACCGCGGGAAACGATGACTTCTTTGCCTTTTGCCATTGCACTGAGCACGAGCATGGTTGCCGCGGCATTGTTATTGACGATGATTCCGGCTTCGGCTCCGGTCAGGATCTGGAGCAAGCGGCTTATTTTCCGGTAGCGGTCGGCCCTTTTTCCTTCTTCATCTATCTGAAGCCGTGAATAGCCCTTTGACATGTCGTGAACAATGGACGCGATCCGTTCGTTAAAAGGCGCGCGGCCCAGTCCGGTATGCAACACAATGCCAAGGCCGTTGACCGCACGGCAGAAATAAGGGCTTATCAGATCCTGGATCTCCCTGAGAATGCTTTTCTTCAGGTGATCGGCTTCAAGTTTCTCGCCGGCCAGAAGGCGTTTGCGATAGTCTTCTATGTGGTCACGCACAACCGTCGTGACATGGGTTTGCCCCAGAACTTCGAGCGATTCCTTGATCTCTTGCCACTTGAGCACCTTGTCAACCGAGGGGATGTTCCGTAGAATTTTCTTCTTGTCCATGTCAATTCTCACGCAAAATTATAGTGATATGTGTAGTGATGTCAAGTGACCCGGCCGAGACTTCTCGTTCACCGGTACCTACACTGAAAGTGCCGCGCCGACCGCGCCGACGAACTGCGGATCAGCGGGTATCAAGACGTTCCCGAATACCCGTTTCATCGATTTCACGAGACCGGGATTTAGGGGACCGCCACCGCAGAACAGTATCGGTTCTTCAATGCCGATCTGGCTGCCGATGCCGTCGATTCTCCTTACCAGCGCATCGCATACCCCGGCGACAATGTCCTCAAGCCGTTTGCCTTCGCCGACAAGACTCAGGATCTCGGTTTCGGCCATTACAACGCAGAGCGAGTCAATGGTCTCGGCCCGGCCAGCGTTCACCGCGAGTTCGCCGAATTCCGGCATGGAGAGGCTGAGCGCTTGTGCGATCTTCTCGATGAAATTGCCCGTTCCCGCGGCGCAGCGGTCGTTCATCACGAACCGGTCGACATGGCCGTCCTTGAGTTTTATTACCTTGCTGTCCTGTCCGCCGATATCGATGATCGTCCTGACCGATGGCTCGAAATAACTCGCGCCGCGCGCAAAGGCGGTGATCTCGGTGATCGTTTTCTCCGCGCCAGCCACTAATTCCCGGCCGTAGCCGGTCGCCGCCATTCTTGCGTAGCCCTGAAGTTCTTGCTGCGCCTGTTCGATCGCCTGTCTCGGTTTGAAAGACGTTCTGATAAGCGTTTTGCGCACTATTGTGCCATCGAAGAGAACGCCTTTTGTGTAGCTCGAGCCGACGTCTAAACCCAGTACCATCCACTCTCCTTTGCGGCGTTCACGAACGCCATGACATTGGGGATAGGTGCGTGCACCGGCACTTCGCATCCCGTTGCCGCGATATATCCCTTCTTAGTTGTCATGCCCAGCCGGACCATTTCCCTGACCTCTCTCGCGATCTCTTCCGCCGCCGAGAACGCGAGCTTGGACGTGTCGTAGTTGCCGATTAATCGCATCTTGCCGGACAGCACCTCCTGTGTTTTTGCCAGTGAGACCTGGTCGATGCTTATCAGATCGGCCCGCGTTTCCGGCAGCAGCTCGAGGATGGGCGCGGTGTCGCCGCAGATATGAAGAATGACATCGAGGTCATAACGGTGCAGGAATTGCACGAGCCTCCGTTCATACGGCAGGGCGTACCGCCGGAAAGTCGCGGGACTGACGACACTCGATGAGGCGAGCGGATCGACGATGAGGGGCAAACCGCCCTTGTCGATGATGTGATAGCAGAGATCTATCGCGGCGCGCAGCGATTTATCCAGGATCCTCCCGACCGCTTCCGGTTCTCTGATCGTTTGGATAAGGAATTTGTTCGGATTGGACAACATCATGCCGGTCGTGAACGGCGCCGGCACGTAGGCGAGGATCGGCACGCGGTCACCCAACGCGTCGTAAGCATATTCGATGGCCTCCATGTACACGGGAAGGCGTCCGTCATTAATGGGGTCAGGGCATTCCACGTCGTCGATGGCGCATTTCTCCAGAACAGGCTTTCTCTGAATGGGAAGATCATTCTCGGGATACTCGAATTCCGTCCCCATCGCCTCGGCAATGATCCCGACTTCGGAGAAGATCGATACGGCATCATGGCCGTACGTTTCCAGCGCAGCGATCTGGGCGCGGGCCATTTTCTCGCCATCCGTGTAGTAATCCCTGAGCCTCATGCCCTTGACCGTTGCCGCGTGCGACGTGACGAGCGGCAGCACATTGCACCGGTCTGGCTTTTCGTCGATCACCAGCAGCCCGAACCGTTCCCGGGGCGTGAGGATGTCCTTCATCGCAGCGTCTCCATGAACGCCGATATCCTCGTCCTCAACTGTTCGGTAATGCCCATCGGCGCGGGCACGTCGATGGAAAGGACGGGTAGGTCCTTCAATTTCTCTTCGATCAGCCTCGTCTCCATGGCGCAGTGCGAGCAACCGAGCATGTTAGAAATGATGACACCCTTGATACGTCCCTGGTTCACGCTGTCCCGTATCCTGCGCACGCGCTCTGAGGTCGAGCCGATCAGTGAGGCGTTCATGAAAGACCGGGCGAGGGCGAGGAACGGGTCGATGTTCTCATCGATCTCGACATGCGCCTGGTTGATCACGTATTCTGTCTCCACGATACGGGCGCCGAGGTTTTCGGCAACATTAAGCAGGAGGGGGTCGGCCGTCGGCGTGATCCACGCGATAGGCACGGCGTCCGGACCGAGCACGCCGGTGCCTTTGGCCGCACGTTCGCTCACCGTGTTGTGGACCATCTCCACGATATCTGTCCATTCGTCGATGTCGCCGTATCCGTATAGGTTGCCGAATTCGACGACCATCATTTCGAGGGCGGGGAACGGCGCAACACTGGCCTGGCCCGCGGTCTTCTTGATCTTCGCTACGAGTCTGCGCAGCCGGTTCGCTTTCCGGATGCTTCTCTTGAGCTCAGCCGTGTCCCCATTACCGGTCAGGGCCCGCATCTTGTCCCAGACGCGCCGGTACTCGTTCGCCAGGTAGTTGTCAAAGCGAGCAGCGTACTGGTATCCCTGCTCAGTCCCACAGAATTCCTCCGGGTCGTCTTCTTCGTGGCGCTGCCTCCGGTAGGGTATCTCGAGCCACGTAAGGTCATGGCCCAGGTCCTGTACCATCTGCATGAGTGCGGAATAGTCGTCGCATGACGCGCCGGTCGAGGCAAAAAGGGCCTCGGGTTTTGGGAAGTAAGCCCTCTTGTAGAATGCCGCGAGGGAGGAACGCACGAAACAACTTGCCTCCGGCACACCGAGTTCGCTCGCCTTGTCCAGAAGCACGGTCGACTCGTTGAAGAATGGTGTCCACCACGTGCAGTCCGGATAGAACGGTATGCAGCTGGGGAACGCCATGACGATGACCGGTACCGTGCCCAGATCGCCCATCGTGGCGATGACGCGCATGCCGTTCTGGCGGGCGCGGAATAGCCGCTCTGATTCATTGAAGGTGAACCCCCACAACCGCAGCGCGGCGAGTGAATTGTCGTACTTCAGCTTCTTGAGTTCCCGCGCGCCGTACACCATGAAAGTCGCCGGCGGCGAGAGGTAGATGCCCCATTCATTATTGCCGTAGTACGTGTATCGCCGTATGAGATCGTCGCTCACGCAGGCAAATTGCCTGCTCCATTCCTCAAGACCGATTTTCGCCGGTGCTATGTCTTCGAACATAACATCTCCACGAAGGCTTCGATCCTTGTGCGCAACTGGCTGCTACCCTGGAGCGAGAAATCGCTTCTTATTCTGAGAACCGGCAGGTCGATCGTCCGCTCGATCTTACGGAGTTCGAATTCGTACGCGTCGCAATAGTCGAGTGTCCAGGCGACGACGCCGGTACAATTCAATCTTCTCGTCTCGTCGCGCACGTGGTCGATGAATCTGCGGTCCGGTCTCTTGAATACGCAGGGCGGTTGGCCGTAATAGGTCTCTTCTATCCCGGCGAGGGTCGGCTCCTGGATGCGGATATCGAGGGCGCGCGAAAGGCCGCAATTGAAATCGCCAACGATACGCAGGTGGTCTTCGATCAGGCGCAGGATGGCGTTCGATTCGTACGTTATCGCGCTGCCCAGCAGGTACACGCGGGGCCTGTCCGCTCGCTCGCGGCATATACTGACGTCCCTGTCGAACGCTCCCTGACAATAAGCGGTCATGACCTCATGGAAGGACGCCGTCGAGACCTGCGACGGGTTTGCCGCCCGCCGTTCATCGATCGTGCGTAGCTCGACGCGCATGCTCTCCCATTTCGTAACCTCGTTCTGGATCGATGCGGGGTTGAATTGCCTGCGCGAGAGTCTCTCGAGCCGTTGCGTGAGCCAATCTATTTCGTCGTGGAATATTGTACGGTTGTCGGTCCGGGGGTTATTGAACACGAGCACGGGGATTCGCGTGTTCTCGGCCGCGACGTCGAGCATGCGGCGCGACATGTCGCATCCGGTTGAACCTACGAGGGCGGCGAAATCATTTTGGTTCCGGAATATGTGGTCGAGGTTCGATTTCACCATGGGGCAGGCATCGACCCGGACGAACTTCTCGCCTCGTTTCGACGAATCGACATCACCGTGCAGAAGGCGGTAAGGGCGGAAGCCCGTCAGCGCGAGCAGCTCGACCGGTATGTAGGAGCACGTGTAACCGATGAGCTGCATCGAAAGCGTGTTTCAGCGGGCGTCGTGTCCGTCGGTCAGCCTGTCGGCCAGCTGCACGGCTGACGGCGCATCCGGGCTGTAACCGTCTGCTCCGATCGAGAGCGCGAACGCTTCGTTGACCGGTGCGCCGCCGACCATTACCTTGATGCGTTCACGCAAACCCCTGCGTTCAAGCATGGTGATTGTCTCTGCCATGCGCGGCATGGTGGTCGTCATCAGACTCGACAGCGCCAGTATGCCGGGTTTTTCGCGTACGACGGCATCGATGAACCCGGCGCTGGGGATATCCTTGCCCAGATCGATCACTTCGTAGCCGGTCGATTCGAGCAGGACTTTGACGATATTCTTCCCGATATCGTGGATATCGCCTTCAACGACGCCCATCAAGACCTTTGCCTTCGGCTTTCGTCCGGTAGCCCTTATGAGTGGAATGATCAGGTTGAAACCGGCATAGAATGACTCTGAAGCGAGCAGCACTTCGGGTACGAAATACTCTTTGCAGGCAAACAGCGCGGCCACTTCTTTCATGCCCGGGATCAAGCCCCGCTCCAGTATTTCGTTGGGGTCGCGTTTTTCCTGCAGTGCCTTTTGAACGAGATCGCCAACTTTCTTGTCGTCCATCT
>JACUUY010000020.1 GCA_014859085.1 Caldifarciminota bacterium | reverse complement strand
TGATATTCGTTTTTTTCTGAAAGGTAAACGTATTTTTGCCGAAATCAGTAGATACATAACAACGGGATACATGATGCATGATCCACGATACAGGATACCGAAAACATGATACTGGATCCTGGATGCTTGATACTGGATGACACATTCTAAATTCTAAACAATACCAAAATCCAAATGACAAAATTCCAAACAGCATGAAAGTCGGGCAAGGCTTACGGCCATGAAACCGTTTTGGTCATTGATGCTTTATTATTTGGATTTGTTTTGGATTTAGGGTTTCGGATTTAGTATTTACCGTGTGTGCTCACCTTCTGAATTTCTTACCTTCTCAGCTTCTGCAGGTGTCCTCCAATGCTCGGCTGCACCGTTTCTCAGTAAGCGCGCCTCAACCGACCGCAGGTCCCAAACCGATTCATAATCCTTCCCGTCTTTTGGTGAGGCGCCATGCTCTCTGCGCTTTGCGCTATGCGGTATGAGCCTATTTCTGGCATTTCGGGCAGTAGCGGGTGCCCCGGTTGCCGATCTTCTTATAAACGATCCTGGTTCCGCACTTCCGGCAGGGTTCGTTCTCCCTTCCGTACACGCATAGGTAATTCTGGAACCTGCCGTCGGTGCCGTCGGTCCGGTGGTAGTCCGCGACCGACGTACCGAAATTTTCAATTCCTTCTTCGATGACCTGTTTCAATGTACCGGCGAGTCTGCTCATCTCCACGTCCGTTATCCGGCAGGCCCGGCGTAACGGCCTGATGCCGGCGCGGAACAGCGCTTCGTCTGAATAGATGTTACCCATACCGGCGCATATGTTCTGATCCAGAAGCAGGGTTTTGACCCTGCCCGTGCGGTGTTTCAGCTTACTGCGGAGGTACCGATAGTCGAAATCCTTGCTGATCGGCTCGGGACCGAGTTTGTAGAAGCCCATGAGATTGGGCGGCACATCGTCCGATTCGAGCAGATAAACACGGCCCAGCACGCGCGGTTCGCGGAACACAAGCAGAGAGTCCGTAAGCCTGAGGATCAGCCGGCTGAATTTGACGGGTTCAGCATTCAATGACATAACGATGATCGTGCCGGAAAGACGGAGATGAAAAATAAGTCTTTTTGAATTGCTGAGCTCCAGGATAAGATATTTCGCCTTCCGTCCGACGTCTTCTATTTTTTCGCCGACCAATTTCCGGCAGAACCGTGAGGGCTCCGGGTAAGCAATGATGTCTTTGCGCAGGATCACGCAGTCGACGATCTGCCGGTTCCGGACCTTCGGTCTTAATTCACGTTTGATGGTTTCGACTTCGGGTAATTCCGGCATAGAGTGGATGTTACGCCGATGGCGTCACTTGAGACCCTTGATAACGTCTTTCAACTTTGACTCGAACTCTTTGGTTTTCTTCTCGAACTCGGTCTTGATCCTGCCGCTGATCCTCTCCTTGATACGGTTGCGGTCGAGCGTAAAGGTTGGTGAATCGAACTTGCCGCGGGCGATGACGTCGATCACGGTGCGGCCGTCCTTGTCCGTAAAAAATATCCAGTCGCCGTGGTACCTCTTCACGATATCGGAATTGCTCCTGGAAAGTGTTATTGAGATCTGCATGTCGACCGCGCCGTTCAATCCGATGCTTCCCCTGGACAGAAAATCGCCGGCCTGGGACGACAGTGTCCAGTCGTCCATGCTCGCGCGGCCGTTCGCGATCGTGAAGCCGCTGTTGAAATCGCTGAATGTCACGGTCTTGCGGTCGCCCATCCCCATCCAGTCCAGGAGTTTACCGAGGAAAACGAAATTCTTGAATTCGCCATTAACGACCTTGACGCTGCCCGTGCCGTTCATGTTCGCCTGAACCGATCTCTTGTCCAGCCCGTTGCCGCGGAAGTCGACGCCACCGCTAAGATTGCCGGTCATGCGGTCAAAACCAATAAAACGCTGGCCCACCTTCTGCGCCTGGACCGATGACATCCTCGCGTTGATCCGGTAGGGTTCGGGTTTTTTCGAATCATAGTAGAAATCAAGACTGACTTGACCGTCGAATGCCTGGGCGCGGCAGTTCCTGACGTCAACGATACCATTGACATAGTTGAAGTCCGTGCTGATGCCGGTGAACTCCATGTTCAGTCCGGTCAGTCTGTTGATCTTGACCGATCCCTGCAGCGTCACCGGCAGCGGCTTTGCCGCAGCATCCCTGGAACCTCCATTCGTCGGCAGCAGTTCATCGAGATCGATCAGGTTGGAGTTGTTATTGAGCCGGATCACGGGCTTCTTGAAGTCGGATACACTGCCGGTGAATGCGAAGTCCGATCTTCCTATCTGCCCGCGGCACTCGTCGACCCTCACAACGTCGTCCAGCAATCTGCTCTTGATATTGAGATTCGTGATCGGTTTCTCCAGTCCAATGCCGTCTATGAGCGCGCCCTGGATGCCAACGCTGCCCGAATATCTCGGTTTCTTTGTTGTGCCCTTTACCGACACGCTGCCCGTGATGTTCCCGGACATGGTGATCCCCTTCATTGCCTCGGTCAGGGATTCAAGATCCTTCAGGTTTCCATCGACCCCGGCCTGCACGTCGAGCAGCGGCTCACGCGTATCGAGTTGGGTGACCGCTCCCTTGATATTGAAGGTTGTCTTTCCGAAATTTCCTCTCAAATCGATATTATTGATCGACCGGGTACTGAACGAGAAGTCCCCGGACGTTCTTTCGATCGCGCGGTTCATGCCCTTGGGCATCACGGTAACACCTTCGAGCCGGCACGTTCCTGTAATTTCTGGTTTACTGACCGTGCCGAGCACCGAGAGACTGCTTCTGAGCGTGCCACCCATTTTCTCCATCCGGTACGCCTCTGGAAGCCGGTTCGCCAGGCGCGACATGTCGCTGACCGTGACCTCGCCCTTGATATCGAGTGCCTCGCTCTTCTTCACCGAACCCGACAGGCTTGCAAGCACGGGATCGACGCTCGCCTTCACGTTCCGTATCGTGATGTCTCTCGAACCGGTGTCATAGTCGATCGCATTGCTGACCGTTATCTCCTGTTTCGCTAATATGCGGTTGCCGTTGCCGGGTACGGACACCCGCAGGTCTCCTTTGATAGATACAAGGCTGCGTTTGAAAGTTATCTCCTGGTTGATATCACGGATCTGATATTCGCTGCGGCTGAGCGCATCATAGTAACTGAAGTTGCCGCTGCGGATGCGGAGCTGCGACAGCGATATGACAAATTCCGGGCCTTTCATCTGTTTCGGAACGAGAACCGCGATGTTCAGGTTCTTATCCGCATCGCGCTTTGCGCTGACGTCGACGCGCACAAGGTCGATACTTCCGATCTCGATCTTGCCCCGCAACAGGGGGAACAGGTCGATGTTGAGCCGGGCTTCGCCGATGCGCAGCATCGGTTCCTGATCGGCCGCTTCGATATCCGGTATGGAGATATCGCTGACGCTGATCGCGATCCTGAAACCAAAGGACAGCCTGGCCCCGCCGATGTTCACCGGATGGTCGAGCGTCTGCGAGGCGATCTGCTGGGCGGTACGGCGGACGCGATCCGGCGTGAGATACGAACTGACTGCCACGTATGCTGCGACGGTCAATAACAGTATCGCACCGAGCGCTGCGATGATGATCTTCACCGATTTGCTCATACTGCCTCCTATTTTCCAGAACACAAAGCCAGTGTTATATCAAGAAATTGCGGATAAAGGCCGTGAAAGCGTCCGTGCCCGCAAACAACCCGGCGAAAACACCCACAAATGGGCCGATCCAGCCCCAGAGTATCGGAATGCCGGTTATCCGGTCGATGAAGATCAGTCCGAGCAGCAGCATGAAACCGTACCGTTCAAGCCAGTACTCGACATTTGCGTACCTTGGCGGCAGCAGACTGAACAGGGCTTTTGACCCGTCCAGAGGCGGAATCGGGATGAGGTTGAATGCACACAGGATCAGACTGTAGAAGAGCCCAAAACCAAGGACTCCGCCGATCGGCAGCAGCACGCTGTTGCTCAACAGATCCGGGACCAGGCGGAGCAGGATACCGAGGGGAATGGCAAAAAGGAAGTTGGCCACGGGCCCGGCGAGCGACGTGTAGAGCATGCCTTTTCGCATGTTCTTGAAGTTGTAGGGGTTGATCGGCACCGGTTTTGCCCAGCCGAACCTGAAGAGGAGGAAAGCGAGGAATCCGAAGATGTCGATATGCTTGACCGGGTTCAGCGTCAAGCGGCCTGCGAATTTCGCCGTGGGATCCCCGAGCCGGTACGCGGCATAACCGTGGAAATATTCATGGACCGTGATGACGATCAGTATTGCCGGTAATGAAATGACCAAACCCAGAATGCCGCTCAATTCTTACTCAAATTCTTTAGATACGCAAGCGCATCACGCCGGCTCTTCAGTTTCTTGTCAAGTTGGAGCAAGAAAACGCTGTGGAGTATTTTCGAATACATATTCTCCGGTTTGAAACCGTACTTTTTCAGGTCCTTACCCGTGATGAAGGGTTTGACGTGCCGGAGGTTGTGGAATATTTTCGTTTTATCACTAAGCTGCGGGTTGACGATGGGCATTGCCTCGATCACTTCTTCTGCAACGGGCGATAGCGCATTGTAGATCTTGCTTTTCGTACCCGACCTGTGCAGTTTGTCCATTGTATCTTCTATTTTGCGGAACCCATCCACGACCTTCTTCATCTCACGTGTCAGGGGCAGCATGTTCCTGGGCAGTTTGGAAAGCAGGAAATAGAATGCGAGTTCGCTGGTTGAAGGCATCAACCTCAGGTCACGGCGCTTCAGCGTGAGGATGCCGTAGTGAATAAGGTCACTTACTATTTCCGCGTACGTTTCCTCAGCGAAAACGAGCGCCACTTCATTCAGGATCCGCGGCCCGCTTAACTTCATGATCATGCCGGCCTTCACAGCTTCCCGCATCAGACGCTCGGTCTCGTCCTCCAATTTGAACTGGAAGCGGTTCTTGTACCTCAGGGCGCGGAAGATACGGGTCGGGTCATCGATGAAACTGCCGCGGTGCAGAACGCGTACGAGTTTGTGCTTGATGTCACTTAGGCCATCAAACGGGTCGAATATTTCCCCGAAATTCGTTCTGGAGATCGACATCGCAATGGCGTTGATCGTGAAATCGCGGCGGTTCAAATCCTCAACGATGGTCGAGGGATAAACGTGGGGGAGGTGCGCCGGAGAGGGGTATTTTTCAGTCCGGGCGCTGGCAATATCGACCCGGTAGCCATCGATATCGATCGAAGCTGTGCCGAAGTCCGGATGGCTCACGATCTTTCCCTTGAGTACCGCGTTCAGTTTCCGGGCAGCGCTAATGCCGTCGCCCTCGACTACGACATCGATATCGATCGACTCGCGGCCGAGCGTCGAATCGCGGACATAGCCGCCCACGAGGTACGCGCGGTGCTCAGAGCCCGCAAAGAAATCAATTACCTTTCGTGAAACCGATTTCTTTTTCTTCTTTGCCGAATACTTTGATCTTGCCAAATCGTTCCTCGTACTTGCTGATATTATCGTCCAATGCTTTTCTCAGGAGAAGGATATTCTGCGGCGTCATTATGACCCGCGCGAATACTTTGGCTTTTTGCGCGCCGGGCAGCACGCGCAGGAAATCGAGGATGAATTCCGAAGGCGTATGATGTATTCCCACGCCGTTGGCGTATATACCCTCTGACTGTTCAGGGCTTATCTCGATATTCAATGCTGTTTTTTGCTCATCCATGCATGTCTCCTTTTGGCTCCTGTTTATTATACCCGTATTGCGGGTAAAGTCAACACATCTTTAGCAAACGGCAAACGGCGTGCTGCGCTTCTATCAGCTCTGTACCAGCCCGGGGGTCATGCGCCGAACAGGCTACAATTCACTTTAGTATTTGATGGAAACATACGGATAAGGGTCAGTTGATATATGTATCTTATGTCTTACATCAATGCGCCGGGAATATAATGTGGGGATCGTCATGCAGATCTGCCCGCCGGCTTAGCGCACAGCGCGCTGCGGGTTGCGGCTCGCCATGCCCGGCCTGTGTTATAGGTTGCTGGATCGCGGATGAAACTGGCGGCCGTATGTATAAGGGGCTTGTTCTCCTCATAATCGTTCATCGGGTTGAGCAGTATGCCCCTGACCAATCCAATGATCCCGGGTGCCCGCCTCCGGTAGGGAAAACGCAGGATCGTGCCTGGAATATAGTCATTGGCGAATATGTTGTCCCAGATCAGCACCGGTCGCCGCATGATCTGCGTAATTCTTTCAACATTCTTCACGGTAATTGACCTGGCTACCACGGTCTTGCCGGTCCAGAATATATCGATTGCGGGGTGAAGATCGGCGGCAATGGTTTCGATGTATGGGGTTGTTCTGAATCCGCGATATTGCGTGGGACAGAACGATAGGGTGGCCCGTTTGGTCCTGGCGGCCAGATGGTCATGCAGTGCGTGAACGATCGACAATTGACTGGCCGCTGTCTCAGAGGTCAGCGGTACCTTGATGTCATCGAAGAAGATTGAGTAGTGCTCCACGCCGGTGGCAAGGATCGTGTCGATCTTCCGTGTGACTGCCTTGATATCCGGTTTATGCACCGGGCTCAATGCGTAGACGAACCGTATCGAGCGTGAAGTGCAGCGTTCGTTCAATCTCTGAAACTCCGCGAGTTTCTTGAGGGGGTACGGTTTCTGCCAGTTCCTGCGGTTGAAAGAATCCGCCTTTGGACCATAAATGTAGGTGTTGAGACCGAGGGTTTGAAGGAAATCCACGAGGTCGAGCCGTTGTTTGAACGTGTACGGACGGCGGTAGAACCCTTCCACGACGCCGAATCGCTTACTCCGCATGTTGCAGTACTTTCAGAAGTTCAAGCCACTTATGGGGATTATCATGGAGCCGCTGGATCTCGTGAGCCGGGTCGATGCCGTATCTAACCTGCAACGCTTGCAGCGAATCCTCGATCAGCGCCGCGTTCACTACGTTCTGCCTGAGGATACGTTCGTCCACCAGATACCGGGCGAGAACCGAAACGCGCTCATCACGATCGCACGAGCAGATCAGTAATGAACCGGCCGCAAACCCTGCAGCAATGGCCGGTGAATGGCTTACCGCCATACAAAGTACAACTTGGGCAGCGAGATGCGCTCCAGCGGTTTCAGGAGAAGATCGACGAAACTCAGGCGTTTCGGCGCGAACACAAGATTCGGCTTCTCGATACCCAGCAGGTCGCCTGCGATCTCCACCGCCGTCTCAAAAGAACCGAGCGTGTCAACCAGACCGATCTCTTTCGCCTGCCTTCCGCTGAACACCCGGCCGTCGGCATATTTGAGGACGCTGTCGAGCGGCATGCTCCTGTGCTCCGAAGTCACCTCGACGAACTGCTCGTAGACGTCGGTCACCATACCCTGCATCAACTGCCTTTCCTTGTCGGTCATTCGCCGGTGTGTGGAGCCGATGTCCTTGTGCTCCCTTGATTTGATGGTTTCGAATTCTATGCCCAGCTTGTCCAGCAGTTTCTCGAGCACGGGCCACTCCATGATCACGCCGATCGAGCCGGTGACCGTGCCCGGGTTGGCGACGATGATATCGCTGGGCAAGGCAATGTAGTAAGCACCGGAAGCGGCAACCGACTCCATTGATGCGATGACCGGTTTCTTTCCTTGCTGGCACTTCACCGCGTCATAGATCTCCTGTGAAGCCGCAACGACACCGCCCGGTGAATTGATCCTCAGGATGATCGCCCTTATCGAAGGATCGTCGCCAAAGTCATACAATTCCTTTACCACGCGTTTCGGTGTGTAGATTATGTCGGTGATCTCGACAACGCCGATATTGCCGCCGGCCGACGGGAGTCGCATGCCGGCGCCGATTGCTATCCCGATAACCACGACCGCGATGACCGCTGCCGCGATGATGATGTATTTTGGCTGCATTGTGCCTCCGTTAGTGTTCATGGCCGGCAAGTATCGCCGATCATTCCTGAATGATCTCCTCCATCGACTTCCTCAGGGTTTCGGCGTCGACTTTGGTGATCAGTTTTCCCTTGTAACCATAGGCAATATGGCCCGTCTCTTCAGATACGACAATGCACAAAGAGTCGTTCTGCTCGGCCATTCCCAGGGCTGCACGGTGACGCAACCCATAAGTGATGCCGAGGCTGGGATTATCGCTCAACGGCAGCA
This sequence comes from Caldifarciminota bacterium, assembly GCA_014859085.1. Lineage (GTDB taxonomy): Bacteria > Hydrothermota > Tepidihabitantia > SM23-42 > SM23-42 > SM23-42. The sequence continues at coordinate 19,342 of JACUUY010000020.1, read as the reverse complement.
CGCACCCCGCGGCCGTGATCCGGTCGCCGTGGATGATGCATGCTCCATCGTGTAGCGGGGTCTCGGGGAAGAAGAGGGTCCTCAGCAGGGATGAATTGACCTGGGCATCGATCTTCACGCCCGTGTCAATGATGTCCTTCAGTCCGATGCTCTTCTGTATGACAATGAGGGCACCGGTATGATCCTCCGACATCTTCTTGACGGCATCGATGATCTCGTCAATGACCCCCATTTCTTCGAGTTTGAGGAAGAATTTCGCCGGCCGCTGGCGTCCGATACGCGCCAGTGCATTGCGGATCTCGGGTTGAAAGACGATGACGAACGCCACCACCCAGAGGGTAAGGATCGAATTCATGATCCACGACAGCGCCTTCAGATCAAGCCATCTTGAAACGAAGGAGATCAGGAAAAATAGCACCAGTCCGACCAGGATCGATGTCGCTTTCGTTCCTTTTACGAATCTGAAGAACGCGTATATCATGAATGCCACAACAATGATATCGATGACGTCAATCGCGCGGATCGGCAGAAAGCCAAAGAGTTTCATCGCACTATTCTATCCGTGAGCAGGGCAACGCGCCTGGCTTCCATAACATCGTGTACCCGCAGTATCGATGCACCGTTCCTGATAAGCAGGGATCCGACACCGAGCGTTCCTTCAAGCCTGTGATCGGGCGGGAGGTTGAAAGGTTTGCCGATGAAGGACTTCCTCGAATGGCCGACCAGCAGCGGCCGGTCCAGGTCCGTCAGTTCGGCGAGACGGTTGATGATGGTGTAATTATCCTCCAGCCGCTTGCCAAAGCCGAGACCCGGGTCGATAATGATTCGTTCGCGTGCGATGCCGTGGTCGACTGCGTAATCAATACGCTCGCGGAGAAAGGCATGCACCTCATCCATCAGGTCTTTGTAGCGCGGCCTGCGCTGCATGGTTCTGGGGTTGCCCTTCATGTGCATGATCACGACCGCGGCTCGATTGCGGGCTATTACACGGGCCATGCTGCGGTCGGATCTGAGTCCTGATATGTCGTTTATTATACTCGCTCCATGATCGAGCGCGAGGGCGGCGACATTCGCCTTCTGGGTGTCGATCGAAACCGGCACCCGCGTGCGTTTTACGACCTTCTCCAGAACCACCCGCAACCGGCGCATCTCTTCTTTCTCATCAACCGGCATGCTGCCGGGCCGCGTGGATTCTGCTCCGATGTCTATGAGGTCGGCACCCTCATCGATCATATCCGCTATGACACGCTCAACGATCGAGGGTGTGGTGTAGCTCTGGCCGGCGTAGAAGGAATCGGGTGTCAGGTTGATGATGCCCATGATATAAGTACGATCAGCAGCGAATTTCCGCGGCCCGATCTTGAAGGCCGGCTTCCCACCGCCGGCGAGGACCGTGGCAAGCCCCTGCCGCATCTTTTCCATCCATGGCTGCGCGCGCAGGTAGTGTTCGATCTTCTCTATCTCGCGCCGGTTGGCAAAGAGAATGGCGCAGAATGTCCTGGACCGGCCGCCGCGGTAGGCCTTTCTCGGAACGGCCGCGTCGGCGCCGCAGACGAGTGCGGTCTGCTTGAGGATGTTGATCTGCGCGCATGAAAGCCCGTCAAATTTCAATGCCAGGCAATCGGCTTTGGCGGTAAAGATCGAATGCGCCAGAGGATCGACATCGATCCGTCTCAATTCCTCGGCGATCACGGCGTTATTGTGCAACACGAGTGTCCTCATGCTCGATCCCCCTGCACGTGTTGGCTTCACGGCTACAGGAAATAGGCGGCGGCATTGATGCCGTAGATCTGGGGATAAGTGGGTCGGCGGATCTTCATCTCAGTATCTGATGCCAGGTCGACAATTGGACCATCGATCCTGTTATTATTCTTGTCCACGATCACTTTTATCATTGGCAGGTCGATGGTGCTCGGATTCTGTCTCATGACAAGACCGATCTCACCGGTGGTGAGTTCCAGACAGCTGCCGACCGGGTAAATGCCCAGCAGTTGAGTAAAAACCTTGGCCAGGATCGGATCGAAGAGCCGGTTCTGGTTTGACCAGATGACACGCAGGGCAAAGTGCGGCAGGTAGGGTACAGGCTGGTAACCGCGCGCCGTCGTCATTGCATCGTATGAATCGCATATCCGCACGATCCTGGAAAAAAGCGTCGGCTCATCCGCTTTCTCCCTGAGCGGATATCCGGTGCCATCGTAATTCCAGTGATGCTGGTAGGCAACGGTTATGGCGACCATCGACGTTTCATCAAGCCCCCGCGTCTTCAGGATCTCGCGCACGCCGAAATTCGAATGCAGTTTCATCGTTTTCCATTCTGTATCACTCAGTTTCTGTATTTTGTTGATCAGCTCCTTGCTGATCTCGACCTTGCCTATGTCATGGAGGAGTCCTGCACTACCGAGGCGCGCCAGGTTCTTGCGGTCCAGGCCGATCCTCTGTCCGAGCGCGAGCGAAAGAATACTGACGTTGAGAGAATGGTTGAAGGTATATTCATCGAAGTTCTTGATCGTCGTGAGAGCGAGGATGCCGAATTCATCGTGCGATATTGAATCGACGAGACCGTAGATAACCCGGCGCGAACTCTTCACGTCGACCTGTCTGCCGGTCCACAAATTCTGCATGAGGTTTCTTGTCACCTTGAGCGCCTTGAAATATGTCTGCTTGAGGGCCTTTCGGTCCTCGATAAATTCGTCCTGTTCTTCATCGGGCTTAAGAATTTCGACGGCTATATGCTCGAATTTTCTGGTGCTGACTTCCTTGTGAAACAACGCCAGGTCTTCCTTCAGGATACATGCAAAATCGATCACTTCGCGCTGCGTCAACCGTCGGTTGAGCGTTATCGACTTGATGCGCTGCGTCTTGAGCAGATTGTTGAGGAACTGAAGGTTTGCATAACCGTCGACCTCATATCTCAAACGCTGTTTGTTGAAGAAAATGTAGTCGCGGTAGCGCACGAATTCGATGCTCGACATTGTGGAAAAGAGATTCGCCGCGTAATCCGTGAACTTCTGCGCGGCGTTGACCACGACATTGTTATTTATGTCATAAACCTGAACTGCCTTGAACAAAGGATAGAATAACCCGACCAAGGTTTTACCCGCGAGGTAGATGTTCATGATGGTCTCTCCTTGAGTGCTGCCTCGCATGCATAGGCGATATCCCGGTTCCTCTTCCGTCTGCCTTTTTCCAGAATATCGAGCGCTTGGGCGGTATTGATATGGCTCAAAGTACTTGCGGCCAACCGCCTCATCACCCGGTATTTCTTCGCTCCGAACCACTTGCGTTTGTATAGGATGTCGCGCATGACCCGCACCAGATCGCGGTCCCCGTGTGCTGCCAGGTAGTTGAAGACCTCGCGTTGTTCGGAAAAATCCAGCGCAAGAAAGCTGTTCTGCTTTATCCGGTCGAGCAGGACCGGATACATCTCCGGGCATTTTTGTCGGCCGAGCGCGCACAATGCCCTGACCCTTACTTCAACCGCTGGATCAGTCACGAATTTTACGATAGCCGCGGGCTGGTCCGCAGCGGCGAGGGCGTCAACCGTTGCCATTCTTACGTTTTCGTCCTTGTGATAGACAAAGGGTTCAAATAATTTGTCGGTGTTGGCCGGCTTGACTATGCCGATCATATGAATGGCATTAACCAGTAGATCCGGGTCTTTGCTTTCGAGAAACTCTATCATCGGTGTTACGTCATTGCCCGCGATATGGGCGATCCTGTGGCGGAGCGCGTTCAGGCGGTCCGAGCGCTCGACAAACGGCATTATCTGGATGATGAGCGGTATCGACCGCTTTCCAAAAAATCCGAGGAAGGCCAGGAATTCGTTGAAGATCTCATCCTGCGGAACATTGAGCACTTCCCGGAAACTCATTATCGTCGTTTCGTTCTCAAACCGCTCGATGAAATTTACGTCCGGATAATCCTTGAGCTTGTAGCATATACGCCGCGCATTGCGAAAATCCTGCACATTGACACACGTCTGGAGGATCTCGATCAAGCCATCGATTATTTCCTGCGAACACTCGGTCTGCAGATAATCACCCAGTGTTTTTATCACGATCGGAAGAAGTGCCGCTCTCTCTTCGTCGGTGATATTGCTTTTCAGATTCTCGATTTCTTGCGGGTTCAGTTCAGGAATGATGACGGCGTCGATGTCTATCTTCTCCTTCAATATCAGCTGTTTCAGCTTCTCGTCATAGTCAACGTCTATTGCCGGCACTTCGGGCACCTGATAGTCGAGGACCTCATCGGTCTCGATGACGTAGAATGTGATGTGCGCAAAATTGCACTCCCACAGACCGAGCGCGATATCCCACTCTCTTGCCGGCCGGCTGATCACATCGATGAACAGGAGCAGTTCATCAGATGTCAGACCGCTGAGGAAAGCGATGCTCCGTATCCCATCCTTGAACAGTCGGAAGGCAATGCTCATGTCCATCTCTTCTTCTTCATACACGATCCGGTCATTGTGAATGAGACCGAATTTCTCAACTTCCAGGCTGAATTCATTGTGTTCTTTCAGGAAATTGGAGAGTATTTGGTAAAAAGGTTCGAAAAAGTGCAGGAATGAGGAATGGCTCATGCCATACATCTGCATTGCTTTGAATGATTTCGTAAAGCCCAGAATGATTTGATCGATCTCGTCTTTCATTCTGATAGATTATAGACATATCTGCCATTTAGTCAACAACATAGTGCAGGAGGGACACGGGTCAACCCGCAAAAGCTCTGCTGTACGCGCCGCACAGGCAGTATCAATAAGTCATTGACTTCATTCAGGTTCTGGATATAATAAATCCAATGAAACGAACCTATCAACCGAGTCGCAGAAAACGGAAGAAGACGCACGGATTTCGCAAGCGCATGAAGAGCAAGTCCGGGAAAAAAGTGCTGAAGAGAAGACGAAGCAAGGAACGGAAGAGGCTCGTTGTATAGACGGATCGCCGGTACCAGGTATCGAAAGAAAGAAAGACAACCTGCCACGTACTGAGATCCTTCGGTCAGGTCAGGAGGTCAAGCTAATACTGAAGCACGGACGCCGAATAAGGTGCGGCGGCGTCAGTCTTATTTATCTTGGATCGGAAACGCGGAAAGCTGGTTTTATTGCCTCCAGGAAAGTCGGATGCGCGGCAAAACGGAATAGGGCAAAGAGAATACTAAGGGAGGCATATCGAATGAACAAAGATGATTTTGGCGCGATGACGGTCATATTCTATGCAGAGGGGTGTATCAGCCTGGATGATGTACTGCGCTGCATTCACCGGCTCAAGGGAGGAAAATGAGCCGGGTATTGATCTGGATCATTCAGTTCTATCAATGCACTGCCGGCCGCGTACTCCCCAGGGCGTGCCGCTTTGAGCCGACCTGCTCGACCTACGCAATACAGGCAATCCGTGAACACGGGCCGCTCCGCGGCTCGGCACTCAGCATCTGGCGGGTATTGAGATGCAATCCCCTCTCGACCGGCGGCTGGGATCCAATACCTGAAAGGATGGACGAGAATGAGTGATCGCGCAAGGACGGCTCTGGCATTTGCCATAATCATCGGTATTTTGCTTGTTTGGACGTTTGTTAACAAACCCGCTGCCCCGGTTCAGGAAGCCGAGCGCTTGCCGCCGGATACGGTGGTAGTGCCGGTTAATGCCACGCCCGTGCCCGAGGAACCTGCGCCGGCCACCGAGGAATTCATTATTGTTGAGCGCCGCGGGATCAGGCTCGTACTGTCGGATCACGGTGGATCGGTTGCATCCCTGAATCTGAAGGAATATGATATAGACATCGTGCCGCCCGGCCAGCACCTTTTTGTGAGTTTGTTCAAGGACAGCCTGGGTAATCTCGTTCAACCGGATTACACGGTGACCGAAGATTCCGTGGTCTTCATCTTTTCACATGCCGGGACCAAGGTCACAAAGACGTACCGGTTTGACCACGACCGCGGATTCTCTCTGAGCATCGCAGCGGGTGGTTCCTCCCACGTGTTGAGTTTGAAACCGGGTTTGAACATCACCGAATTCGAGAATCCAGGCGATGACATGCGCAACTTCAATGTCTATGTCAAGAATGAAAAAATGCAGACGCTCACTGCGAGCATCAAGGATTCATACGCATACACTGCAAAATTCGAATGGTTCGCGTTGCGCACGAAGTATTTTATCCTCGCTGTCAACAGCACTTCGGATATCGACACGGTGCTTTTCTATAAATTGTCCGGTGCTCCAGCGCAGAAAGAAACGAGAACGGCTTCTTTCGGCTGCTATTACATGGGCGGCGGCAGCAACCGCTACGGAGCAGAACTGCTGGGCAAGGAGGATATGGAATTGGTCGTGCTCCTTCTGCCCATGCATCACGGGGTGCTTGCGCAGTACGACAAGGGTTATGAAGATATCGCTTCCGGAGGTTTCTGGGGACCCATTTCCCGGGCCATCATGGCGATACTCAACCTGATGCACTCCCTGATAGGGAACTACGGTCTGGCAATAATGATCTTTGCGCTGCTGATAAAACTGGTTTTCTTCCCGCTTTCCCGGCAGATGGTGATATCACAACACAAGATGCAGGCGATCCAGCCCGAACTCAAGAAGATCCAGCAGAAATACAAGAGCGAACCCCAGCGGCTGAACCAGGAAATGATGCATTTGTACAAAACCTACAAAGTCAATCCCTTCTCCGGCTGTCTACCCTTGCTCATCCAGATGCCGATCTTCTTTGCGCTCTTCCGGACCCTCACCACTTCGATTGAGTTCAGGCAGGCGAATTTCATGCTCTGGATCACCGATCTCTCGTTGAGGGATCCTTATTATGTCTTACCGATCAGCATGGGTATTATGATGCTGGTCCAATCGCTCACCACGACCGTTGACCCCCGTCAACGTCTGATGGTGATTTTCATGCCGATCGTGATGGTCTGGATATTCATAAACCTGCCGTCCGGGCTTCAGCTCTATTGGTTCACTTATAACATCCTGACCTTGATCGAGCATTTCGTGGTCAAAAGAGGAGGATTTAAATGAGAATGACTGAAGCATCGGGGACAACTCTCGACGAAGCGATCGCCAGCGGACTCAAGACCTTGAAGGTGAAGCAGGAGGAGGTGGATTACGAGGTAATATCCGAGGCAGCGGATGAAGTGAAGATCAAGATGGAAGTGAAAGAACCGCGCCAGCACTTGCTCGAACTCACGAAATTCATACTCGAGAGCTGCGGGTTCAAGCCGAATCTCAACATCACCAAGGATGATAAGGGTTTATACTTGAATATCAAGACGAGGCATGCCGACGCTATCCTCATCGGCAAGAAAGGAGAGACCCTCTGGGCGCTGCAGTACATTATCACGCGGTTGATGAAGAGGTTCCATCCTAACCTCAAAATACTCGTTGATGTAAGCGGCTACCGTATGCGCCGGACCAATTTCCTCAAGAAGAAGGCCGAAGCGATCGCCCAGATCGTATTGCAGACCGGGCGGGAGATGGCACTCGAACCGCTGACCAAACGGGAGAAACAGATCGTTGAAAGCAAGTTGAGCGAGATCAAGGGAGTAAAAGTCTACAGTATAGGGAAGGGAGCAAGTATGAACGTGATCATTGCTCCGAGTGATGAACCCAAATGAAACGATAGTCGCCTGCGCAACCCCGCCAGGATACTCCAGCATTGCTGTCGTCAGGTTGAGCGGTGAGCAGGCGGTATCGCTCCTGCAGAAAATCTTCCGGCCGAAACAGAACCCCGAAACCTACCAGGCGCAGCATGTGTATTTCGGGTCTATCGTCGATCCGCTGAATAACGATACGGTCGACACGGTGCTTGTCGCGACATTCCCCGGACCCGATTCGTACACCGGTGAGGATGTCGTAGAGATCTCGTGCCATGGCAATCCGTTGATCGTCGACCGCATCATCCGGTTGCTGCTTGAACTCGGTGCAAGGAGCGCCCGGCGCGGCGAATTCACGAGAAGGGCGCTGCTCAACGGAAAGATCGACCTCATCCAGGCGGAGGCCGTCCTCGATACCGTACATGCAACGTGTGAAAGGGCAAGAAGGCTGGCCCTGCTGCAGTACGAGGGAAAACTGTCGGAGAGAATATATGATATCCGTTCGAAGATAGTTGACATCCTGCTCTTCCTTGAGGCCGGGATCGATTTCGCGGATGAGGAGGACGTGGATCACAATCCTGAGAAGCTGGCGAGTGACATCAGCAGTACCGTGGAGATGATCGACGAATTGCTGAAAGGCGCGTCGATCGGCATGAAGATCCGGAATGGCTACAAGATATTGATCACCGGGCGTGCCAACGCGGGCAAGTCGACGCTCTTCAACCGGATGGTCGGTTATGACCGGGCGATCGTTCACGAGCAGCCAGGTACTACCAGAGACTTCCTCGAGGAAGGCATACAGGTGGGTGATCTCTACGTTTTTCTATACGATACTGCGGGCATTCTACGCGCGGCAGCCGGTCCCGACGAGATCGCCCAGCAGCGGACGAAAGCGCTGATCCACGAGGCGGACCTGATCCTCATGATGTTTGATGGTTCAGAGCCGATGAACGAAGAGGATGTATATCTGTACAACTTGGTCAAACACAAACCGAAGTTGCTCATTGTGAACAAGATCGACCTCAATGTCCGATTGAGCAACGAGTTGATATTGTCCGATTCAATCAAAGTATCAGCCAGAACCGGCGAGAACGTTGAAGCACTCGTCGAAAGCATCGGCCGCACACTCCTGAGCGGGGTGTACGAGCAGGGTGTATTGCTGACCCGCCACCGGCATATCGACGGACTGACCCGTGCCCGGAGATATCTCGTCGACGCGCGGAACGCGGATACGACGGAGAAGATGGCGTATGAGTTGCACTGTGCGCTGGATGAGATCGGCGAGCTCACGGGCAAGGTATTACGCAAGGAAATCCTTGATCGGATCTTCGAAGAATTCTGCATCGGTAAGTAGCACCAAACATCAGTTCTTTTTTGTATTGACTTATTCGGAATTTCGTCTATAATCCAACAGTGATAATCGACCCGATCGACCTGAACCTCCTTCGGCTTCTCGAACTTCAAGGCATGATCCCTGTTCAGGAATTTGTCAGCAAGTTCCATATTTCCAGACAAGAGATCCTCATGAGGATAAGGAACTTTGAAACGAGCAGCCTGATCAGCAGTTATGGTTTCAAATTATTCCTTCCAGGTATCCACGGCGGCAAATGGTATTGGGGCTGCATTGCCGGCGAAGCCGCGGCGAAATTCAAGGTCGGCAATTCGATCCCTTACCTGCAGGAACTTATGGAGAACCTGTCGTTTCCGCCGGGCGTCTGTCCGAATGTATCGCTTCTGTTCTATACCAGGAATCTAAGGGACGTCAGGTCGATCTCCACCAGGCTGCCCGGCATGAAATATTGTGAGGTCTACAAGATCAGCGAATACAACGTCGCACTGCCCAGATTGGTGCTCGCCGACGACTGGAAGCTCCTGAACGAACTGTGCCGCACGCGCAAGGTGAACTACGCGCTGGTCAGTTCGATAACAGACAACCCGCGAACCGAAATGCAAGTCAGACTCGCGCGGTTGATATGGACGAGGAAGAACCGGGAGGGCATCATTTCGATCGCGCCCAATTTCAACTGGAGTGTCATCAAGAATTACCTGCACATCCATATCGCCGCGGTCACGAAGATACGCGTCAAAGAACTGCACCGCGTGCTCAAGGAGATAGGTTATGTCGGCAATATCGCCTCCCGGTTCAAGAAGCGCTACATGCAGATCGAATTCGACCTCTGGGGTTTTTCGGATTTGCGAGTAGTGATAAATGCTCTTACAAGAATTGAGCGGTTGACAATAGAAGGATGTTCGTTTGCCTACAGGAATAGGATATATGATGAATGGGTTAAGGATTATATACAGAGCCAAGTTTAGTTTTCTGGTTATCATATTCATTATCGCCGCCTGCTCGAGGAAAACCGAGGGCATCGAAACCCCGGTGCCGGTGGAAAGCAAGCACGTTGTCAAGAGAGGCGAGAATCTGGAATCGATGCTTGACCGGTCAGCGCTCGTCGAACACCGGCCGGCAATCATCAACGCGCTCCAATGGTCTGGATTTCCGTTCAGGAAGTGCCTGCCCGGCGATACGCTCAGGGTGGTCAAGGATGCAGCAGGATTCTGGGATCTGACATATTGGCAGAATCTGAGGAATGTCTATCATCTGCGAAGCGACAGCGTGGGCCTTGTGGTGTACATGAAATACCCTTATTTTGACACGGTGCGGACCTATGTGCAGGGAAAAATCAACTCCACGCTCTACGAGTCAATGCTTGCTTGCGGTGAGACATCGGGATTGGTCATCCGTTTTGCCGACATCTTTGCGTGGGAGATCGATTTTTTCACCGACACCCAGCACGGCGATTCTTTCTTCGTCTACGTGAACAAGATATACTGCGACTCGGTATTCTTCGATTATGGGATGATCACCATGGCCCTGTACAATGGAAACGTCGGCGAGTTCTGCGGTTTTTATTTCTGTGACCCCGAAGGTAATGAGGATTACTACAACCGGAAAGGCCAGTCGTTGAGGAAATCTCTGCTAAAGTCGCCGCTTCGGTTCTCGTACATCAGCTCACATTTCTCCAAAAGCAGGTACCATCCTATACTCAAGATCTGGCGCCCGCACCACGGATTAGATTACGTGGCCCCGGTGGGAACACCGATCTCGTCCATTGGCGACGGCCGGGTTACCTTCAAGGGGTGGAAGGGCGGTTACGGCAATCTCGTTGAGATACGCCACAATAATAATTTTAGGTCACGGTACGGTCATTTATCCCGGTTCACCAAGGACCTTCATGTCGGAAAGAGAGTGAAGGGAGGCGATCTGATCGGCTATCTGGGTTCGACTGGATTGTCCACCGGGCCCCATCTCCATTTTGAATTGCATAAGGACGGCGTGCCGATAAACCCCTTGAAGGTGAATATCCCGCGCGCGCCGTCGGTCAAGGAAAAATACCGTGAGATGTTCATCGAATACTGCGATTCATTGCTGCAATCCATCGAGCAGGACTTCGCCGATAGGGGAGGGGCACTGCCGGAGACGTAGAACCACCGTCCATCGCGGAATTCGACAACGTGACAAAAGGTTGCCATTGCCTGAAGGTCCGGATATAATAGCACCCAGTGTTCTAAAGGAGGTCTGATGCCGATACATCTTAGAGCAAACAAAGAAGATTATGCGCCAGTAACCCTGTTGGTTGGTGATCCGGCACGAGCCGTCAGGATCAGTCAGATGCTCAAGGAGTCGAGAATCATCAGCAAGAACCGGGGGCTGCTCGGTTATACCGGATCATACAAGGACATGCAGGTCAGCGTGCAGACGACAGGAATGGGCTGCCCCTCGGCCGCGATCGTTGTCGAAGAGCTGATCCAGCTCGGCGTGAAGACGTTCGTGCGCATCGGCACCTGCGGCGGCATAGGCGAACACATTGCGCCGCTCGATGTGATCGCCGCGGTTGCCGCATCTCCGTATGACGGCGCCACGCGCACCTACCTCAACGGAGAACCCCACGCGCCGTTTGCCACTTTCGGCCTGCTGGACAGTGCCGGTCGGGTGGCGAAGCAGACCAACATGAAGCTCATTTTCGGAGGAGTCGCGAGCGTCGATGTTTTCTATAATCCATTTCCTGATTACGTGCAGAAATTGAGATCAAAGGGCCTCATCGCCGTCGAAATGGAAACGAGTCTGATATACTATCTCGCAAACCGCAGCGGTCTGGACGCTGCATCCTTCCTGCTCGTCTCCGATATCGTCGGCGGCGGAGAAGAATTCACAAAATACGTGTCGGACCAGGAATTGGCGCAGGCCATGGATCGTTTGATTTCATTCGTGTTCGATGTCGTTCATGAATATGGCGGCAGATTGTGATACAACAGGAGGAAAACGATGCAGAATTGGCGCTGTTCGATCTGCGATTATGTGTATGACGCAAGAAAGGGTGATCCTGAATCAGGCATAGTTCCGGGTACCCCGTTCGAAGGATTGCCCGAATACTGGGGGTGCCCTGACTGTGGTGCCTCAAAACAGCACTTCGAGCCCTATGCGGGCGGGATGGAATTCTGAGCCTGGGCCCGGTGAAGGGTGTTAGAACGATCGCTCAGGAGATGAATCAATAGTGCTGGCCGAGTATCTCAGACCGGACCAAATACTGCTCAATGAGGGCGGACAAGACTATCGCGACATGCTGCAGAAAATGGTCGCGCGCAGCGCCGAGCAGGATGCCGGCGGAATCGTCGATGAGATCCTGGCACGCGAGAAGATCATGCCGACCGCGCTGGGCAAGGGCATATACCTGCCCCGCATCCGCATTGACGGGAAAACCGGCAGTGAGGTCATAATCGCGGTCAACCGGCAAGGTCTTCGGTTCGAAGAGTACGGCTCCAAGGTGGCGAACATCATCATGCTCTTCATCTTCTCCAGGGACGATGATCATGCAGCAATCCTTGCCCAGAGCCTGCGACTGCTCAACGACGACAACTTGCGCGCCACCCTGCTGAAGTGCACGAAAGAGACCGAGATCATTAGAGCGATCAGCGACTGGGAACAAGCGTGAGGATGCAGAAGAATACGCGGCGCATACTCCTTATCGTATGGATCATCCTGATCTTCGCGCTGACCGGTTTTCCGGTACTCGAACTCCCGGACGTGGACCATTTCCCCCTTGACAAATTGTATCATTTCGTGGTATTTTTCATCATGGGTGCGCTGGCAGCCGATCTGCTGAAGGTGCGGGCTTATTTTCTGCTCGGCCTTGGTGTTGTGCTCCTGGCCGAATGCCAGCAGTTGATCATTCCCGGGCGCAGATTCGAACCGCTCGACATGGTTGCGGGCGCGGTCGCGTTAGTGGTCAGCTATATCCTTTTCAAAAAGATGGGGGAGAGGCGTGACGTACAATAAACCCAAGGGAACACGAGATCTGTTCGGAAAGGAATTGCAGCGGCTCGAGGCGATCAACGGAATGGCGCGCGATTTCTTTCTTCAACATGGTTATACCGAGATCCGGACACCGACGTTCGAATTCGCGGCTCTTTTCGATCGGTCGATCGGAGAAGCGACCGACATCGTCGAGCACGAGATCTATAAGTTCGAGACCAAAGGTAAAGGGAAGGTCTACGCGCTGAGGCCTGAAGGCACCGCATCGGTTCTCAGGGCGGTCATTGAGAACCGGTTGCCCATGCCGCAGCGTTTCCTCTATATCGGCTCGATGTACCGCAGGGAACGGCCGCAGAAAGGCAGATACCGCGAGTTCCAGCAGATCGGCATAGAGTTGCTGGGCGAAAGCAGACCGTTCTATGATGCGGAGATAATCGAACTCGGCAGCCGGTATCTGCACCACATCGGCAGCCGCGATTTCAGGATCGAACTCAATTCGATCGGCTGCCCCCGGTGCCGCGGTCAGTATCGCATCGCGCTCGAAAAATTCCTCACGCCCCATCTATCGAACCTGTGTGATGACTGTCAGAAAAGGTTCACGCGCAACTTCCTGCGCATTTTCGACTGCAAGAACGGGACATGCCAGCACATATACGACGACGCGCCCAAGATCACGGACAATCTTTGTGCAGAATGCGGTGAGCATTACGAGCAGGTTAGGAACCACTTGCGCGGCTTCGGTGTCGACTATACCGAAAATAAGAAGATGGTGCGCGGACTTGACTACTACACGAGGACCGTGTTCGAGTTCAAACACGGCGGATTGGGCGCGCAGGACACGGTAATTGCCGGCGGACGTTATGACCTGCTGGTGCGCGAGTTGGGCGGTGCGGATACGCCGTGCATTGGCTGGGCAATGGGCCCGGAAAGGCTGCTGCTGACCATGGACGATGACCGGCCAGAATTGAAACACAGGCGCACCTTCTATGTTATCGCCATCGGGGAGAAGTACATGGACCAGATGATCGGCCTTCGCGACCAGATACACGGAAGCGGCAATATATGCATGCTCGGCGATCCGGGCGAACCGATAAAAATGCAGATCAAGAAAGCGGACAGAGTGAGCGCCGATTACGCGCTCATATTGGGTGAAGACGAAGAAAGGGAGGGTGTTTATGCGGTCAAAGACATGAAGACCGCCAAACAGGAGAAGGTTTTGATCGCCGAATTCGCGTCCTTTCTCGTCCGTGGGATGGGGAGAAAGGATTAAGTGAAAGTAGCATTTCTCGAAGACCTGCAGAAAATATTCGAGTTCCTGTTGCGGGAAACTGCTCCAGAGAATATGATACATACCCTTTACAGTGAAATCGGGGAGCTAACCGAATCCTATGTCCTGCAGCGCGATATCGAAAACTTCATTGCTTATTTCAGGGTCATTCTATCAGCGCCGCGCATCCCGAGAAAGATCAAGTTCGATAAAAACCTTGTCGGTGCTTTCATAGACCGTACATATGCCGGCTTGTCTGACCGCGTGCTTGAAGAGCGTACGGCACGGCTCTTTGAGAATTTCTTGAATATTATCCCGAAGGGGATGGATATCACGAATACATGCCTCGATGACCTGGCGCTTGAACTGGAAGTGATGAAGACGCCGTCGCTCCACAAGATCATGCTGCGTGCGCGCATTGCCACGATACTGAAGTGGCTCCAGGGGCCGCTGCGGGAACGGTTGTCACCGGACTTGCAGGACCATATCGTATTGCTGGCGGCGATATATGGACAATACCATAAGAATCTGGCGATCAATATCGACTGGGAACCTTACGAAGTCGCGCCGCGGGATCTCGATATCCTGATCAGTGAGTACCGGATCCTTGAGATCGCCATCATCGAAGCGCTCGCGACGATCAAACATGCGCGTATGGCGCACCCTGACCTGACCCGGTATGATGAGCAGTTCCAGATCATGCTCGAAGGCCTCGATAATCTTCACAAAATGGAGGAGAGCGGCACGCTTGAGTCGTTCGATTCGTTGAAGGACCGGTTGATCATTTCGAGTGCTCTGATCTATATTCAGGATGATTACGTCCACAAGGACGCGGAACTCAAACAGCTGATCCAGCTGTTTGTTTCGCTCTATTTCAAATACCGCGATATGCGCCGAGAGGTCAAGAAGGACCTCGAAACCGCCAACTAACTACCGAATCGACCCATTTCTGTGCCT
This sequence comes from Caldifarciminota bacterium, assembly GCA_014859085.1. Classification (GTDB taxonomy): domain Bacteria; phylum Hydrothermota; class Tepidihabitantia; order SM23-42; family SM23-42; genus SM23-42. The sequence continues at coordinate 4,219 of JACUUY010000020.1, read as the reverse complement.
GTCCCGCGCACTAATGGCTATCGCGAGGCGCCGCAGTCCGGCCGAGGAGGGTGCTTTTTGTTACATGTTGTGGGGTGGCGGCCGTGCTTCCTTCAATCATTCGACTTCTGATAAGATATATTCTGTAAACTAAAGAATAGACCCGCACGTCAGACCATCTAACCGTTACCTGCACCCCTCTCCCCGTGGTTGATCTGCCGCCCCTTGTCTTTACGCTTCTAGTGCTGAGTATCGTCATTGCGAGTCCGCCTTAGGCGGACGAAGCAATCTCAATTTGGAACGTACATCTTTATCACGTCTGTCAATAATCAGTTCATCTTTAGCTAGGTTCCCAGATTCACCTGCGATCTTTCTCTTTATTCTGAATTCCTCTATGTTCCCGGCCACTTTGGGGTTCCTTATTCGGCCTCGCAATTGTGATGATACGTACACGACATCTTCAATCTCGATGCGTTTGTTTCCAGATCCGCATTTTGGGCATTTCCGTAGTTTCTGTCCGAGCGAAGCACCACAATCAAGACAGAAGTGTTTTTCTCTCTGCCCAGTCATTCTCTATCACCTCCCTTCAATCAAATCACTAATTATCCCACGATACCGCTCCCGCATTGCCAATATTGCCTGATAGATCTGGCAGAAGCTGCGGACTATTCAACGCTGTCTCCTGGACCGTCTTTCCATATGCATTCGCACGGCCTCTCACTCACCGTCTCGCGGCATATAGTTAATTCCATTATACGCTTGCGAAGTCAGTAATACCGGCACCTCACAGTTTGAGCCTACAACCAAGGTCGATTCGAGGGAAACCAAGCATTTCGAAGGTTACAATATTCATAGCATCGATTAAGGGATCTCGAAAATAGTATTGATACTTCGTAAAAAGCTGCCCGTTTATACTTATGTTGAGTCTGTCTCGCACAGCATAGTTCAAGCCTATCCCAAAGCGGTATTCGTACTTCGGCCCGTAGGCACGCCAGTCATTGTATGGCTTGCCCCAAACATTCTCATAGTAGATGCCAGCATAAATCAGTGGTGAAATTCTTCTGAAGAACGGCAAGACATAGACCAAATCAGCATCCAAACCCGACAGAATATTCAAGCCTGTTCCACCGGCACCGGTGTCGAACTTCTTTATTTCGACGATTCCTTCGCGAAAATACAAGTTCTTTGTGAAACTGATTATCAAATCTGTACTTAGCCCCCAATAATGTTCGCGATTAAGAAACGTGTTAAAATAGCAGTTAGAGAAGATGCAACCTTCGGACAGCATATAGCGTGTAGCTCTAAAACCGATTTCAACCTTAGGTTGCCCAAACGCACACAGAAACAACAGAATGATGCATATCGTGATTTTCATCATATCAACCTCCATATCCGGGGACATGACTCAAACGAAAGTCATGTCGCCGGATACAATACGGTTTACCAAGTTCTCGTGATATTGCTTTCCTTCATACCTGCTGGATTACCCCAATGATGCCAACCATGCTGGTTCCAGGTCCACGTGACGTTGATGGGATACAGGATCTTGTTAGTTGAATACTTGGTGTACCATCCCCATGTTGGATGCCACGGATAATCGGCAATTAGCGCCCCGTTTAGCCTGGTTTGACATTTCAATGCCAAAGAACCCGGATTGTACCAACTACGAGAAGTCTTGGAGCCGCATTTTGTCCATTTTTGATTCGCCTGAAAGCCAAGTGAGATGTAGGATGACCAATAGGAACCTCTGTCTTCATGTGCGTCCATATTGCCTTGTTGCTCGGCCTCGGCTTCATCCTCAGATGGCGTCGTATAACCCAGCCTGTGTATCTCTTCTATGCTTGTCGATCTGAACCCAGGTGGAGTCGGAGGAATCGAATCGGACTGGACCTCAAGTAGGTCCGGTGCGTCGACATACGGAGGAACAGATTGTCCCCCAATACCTTCGATTTCGATAAAATAGTAGGTATTGCCCTGGCCGTAGCTTAGGGTAGTGATAATCGCAAGCATGAAACATACTATGGACGATTTTGACATGCTAACCTCCTAATTTGGAGATCAATTGTACTTTTTCGCAATGCTCAACTCGGCCCCCGAAGTTGAGATTCTGACTTTCTGCAATAACCCTATTCCTAGCTCCCCATCATGACAATGGCGGAGGGGTTAGGACCGAAGCAATCGTCTTTTTGACCATGAGAAGATGAGAGACGCAGCATCGTTTTGCAGTAGCGATCTCGCAGAAGGACAGATATTGTAACCAATGCTTGGCAGTATATCCTTGCGCAAATTCCTACGCTGTTTACCATATATCCGAACTCACGTGATTTCTTAGAACATTATGCTCAAAACTATTAGATTGTCAAGGTATGAATGCAAACAATAACACACCCTAAAATATACATGGTTAGTTCAACAACACGGTGATGTCAGTAAGAGCTATCCAACTAACTCGCGCGATTCCCCGGCCCCTCCATCGCCCCGCACCCGCACGGCCGCTCGCTCCCCGTCTCGCCGCATGACCTGCAGACGCTGCGCATCATCTGACCGCACTTGTCGCAGTAGACCAGTTTGATTGCCATATGATCAGCCCCACAATGTGGACACAACGTGGCTGCCTTCCTTCCTGCAGGAAGGATAGTCACCCAGGAAGGTGTTGTCAATACGGGCTTGACAAGTGTGCCACTTCCGATAGAATGGAGACATGTAGGGGGGTGGAATGAAGTTCGATGTAATAGAGGGTGATGGACAAGTACGGGCCCTGGTTACAAAAAATATCTGCCCGTATTGCAGGGAAGGAACAGCCGAGAGGCTCGGTGATGGAGTAGTCGGGCGATTAGCATCACGAGCTGCTGAGGAAGGCGAATTGGTTTGCTACCACTGCAAGAACCCGGGTTGCGAACACATGAATTACTATGTCAGAAAGGCGGACTTTGAGGAATACGGGCATTGATGAATGCATTTTGCTAGAATGCTTGACGAGGATTCAATTCAAAAAAGGAGACATATGGCTTACAAGAAAATGAAAATGGCAGCAACAAAGAATATTGCCCTGATTGCACACGATAACCGCAAACAGGATCTTCTTGAATGGGTAAAATATAACAAGGATTCGCTCAAAAAGCACAATCTCTTCGCGACTGGCACGACAGGTCTGTTAGTCAATAAAGAAGTAGGTATTGAGGTAACGAGATTCAAGAGTGGCCCGCTCGGTGGTGATCAGCAGGTTGGAGCAAAGATTGCCGACAACACAATTGATTTTCTGATTTTTCTATGGGATCCAATGGAACCTCATCCGCACGATCCGGATGTTAAGGCTTTGTTGCGCTTGTCTGTTGTATGGAACATCCCTGTGGCCTGCAATCGCGCAACGGCTGATTTTCTGATCTCTTCACCATTGATGAACGAGCCATACGAACGATTGCTTGTTGATTACGAAGCTGTCAGAAAAGAATCAATGATCAAGGGGTATGAAAATTGGAAGTTTTGATAATAGATGCAGACCACAATCCTGGCATGGGCACGGACCACAATTCAATAGTCGATATTTTAGGATTTGGAACATCCCCCATTGTCAATATTGGCATTGACGTCATAGGATATTGCCATAAAATAGCCTAATAAGCGGGAAAGGGGATCGATGGGGATCACAATATATACGCGGTAGAGGCATTCACGCGCACAAGACCTTCCTTAGACCATCCTTTACAGGATCCACAAGATGAGACATGTTTTGAGCAATTCATATGGGATTTAGAGCAAAGAGGCATTGCTGATATCGACATTCCAGTCTTAGTGTTTGGTATAGATATATAGAATATACCATGACACTGCAGAACACTGGATTCGCTATCATCTCTGGATTGTTGGAATGAGGCTACAAATATCGGAGACTCTGTGAGTTCATCAATTGAGCACATCCAACTATGTATGTACCCCATCCTGATCACCTTGGGCATAAGTCGATTGTGTTTCTTGACCATAGTCAGATCGTGCGTAATATAGAAACTGCTTCCAGATGAGATGAGTCTTCAAAAAATGTCACGGCCTACGAAAATACTGATCTTGCTGTTAAAGTCTTCTTTGCAACAGTAATCAACAGACTTCACTAAACCGCGCCATTGCCCGCCACCTCCCCCTGCATACACCCACACGGCTTCTCACTCACCGTTTCGCCGCACGACGTGCAGACGCTGCGCACCATCTGGCCGCATTTCTCGCAGTAGACCAGTTTGACTGCCAT
>JACUUY010000142.1 GCA_014859085.1 Caldifarciminota bacterium | reverse complement strand
GGGTGTCCGTCAAAGGACGCCGTGAATACGTCCATGTTGGCTTGACGGCGGTCCTCGATAGACACATCTCATATCTTTTATTCTTAGACGGTTTTTCGATCAAAAGGGAGTAAACTCTGAATTTCATCCGGTCAATGCATAACTTCTAAAAACTTTAGATAAAAAATGTTCAAACCCAAACTCATCGCTTGCCTAATTTTTCCGGATTCAATCCCAGTATCGTCGCCTTTCACGCAGATGAAACGGCTGGGTCTGGTAATGGTAACGGGGTCGATTCTCCTTTGGGGTACTCCAAGCCCCGGTCAGTTAGCAGGCCCTTCCCGAGAAGTGACGCTTGACGATGTAATCGAGATCGCGCTCGCCAAAAGTCCCGAACTCCTGGCGGCCAAATACGAGGCCGAGGCTGCGGCCAAAGGCCACGAGGCGGCTCGCGGGCGGAACTGGCCATTTGCCGAAATCTTTGGCGATTACCAGTACTCCGGGCCGGACAAAGAAAACAAGACACGCCTTTTTTCCAACATCGGGCGCATGCCTCAGCTCGCGCCGACGGCACGCGGCACCGGTCAATTCGATAACAGCGTTTATGCGGCCGGTCTCCGAGTGACCTATCCGCTTTACGTCGGGGGCCGTATTGTCGCTGACATCGAGGCGAGTCGGGTCCTGACTCTTCTTACGCGGGAACAGGTGGTCCAGACCGCCGACGAGTTGATTTTCAACCTCAGCAACACCTTCTATAACGCGCTCAGATTCCAAAATGATGTAAAGGCGACCGAAGCCAACGTGACTGCGCTGGAGGAAGCCCAAAAGAATATGCGCAGCCACGTCGAAGTGGGTCGAGCGGCGCGGGTGGACCTCTTGAAGGTCAATACGCGGCTTGCGGCAGTGAAACAAGAGCTGACCCAAGTTCGCAATAAGGTCGAACTTGCCTATGTCATTCTGAAGACGCTGATGGGTCTTGACCTGACTGAACCGTTCTCGGTGAAGGCGAAGGGCGCGTTGGGGCACGAGGCGGTTACACTCGACCTTGCCGAGGATCTGCGGGAGGCCGAGTCCCGGCGACCCGCACTACAAGCGAGCCGTCGCGCTGTGGAAGCGCAGGAGCAGCGGGTCCAGATTGCCAAGGGCGCGCACCTTCCGAGTATTGCTCTTAGGATGCAATATGTCGGCGGAGGAGGCGCAGAGAGCGGTGGCCGGTCACTCCAGGATTTTACCGCTGGCATGAGCATCTCAGTCCCCGTGTTCACGGGCGGGCAACTTACAGCACATGTCGCGCAGGAAGAGGCCAAGCTCTCCAAAGCGCGCGCGGATTTCAACAAGTCGAGATTGGATGTGCAACGTGAGGTGCAAACGGCGCACCTTGACATCAGCGACTCGGAAGAGCGGATCGCCACTGCGCAAGCCGCCCTAGAGGACGCGCGCGAGACGCTCCGGATCGAACAACTCAAGACCGAGGTCGGCCGTGGCATCATCGAGAACCTCCTCGATGCTCAGGCGGCAGAGCTACAAGCGGAAACCAACTACACCCGAGCGCTTGCTGACTACAACACCGCGCTGGTCGCGCGGCGGAAAGCCATCGGTCGCATTCGGTGATGATGAGAACACGACGGGGTTGCAGCGAGAGGAACGAAAGATGCAAATGAATTTCAGACGATTGCTCTTATATGTGGGCATGATCGTCATCGTATCCATTCTGTTGTGGTTTACTGTGCTCAGCCCACGAGAGGTGATGGTTGCTGCGGTGACGCGCCGTGACGTCACGGCGGAAGTGCAAGGCACTGGCACGATCACAGCCAACAGACTCGCCAAAGTTGGATCGAAGATAACTGGCCGCGTCGAAAAACTGCTAGTCGAAGAGCGCGATTTCGTTCGTGAAGGGCAAATTGTAGCGATACTCGACGAGATAGATCTGCATTGGGAAGTCGAACGCGCACGCGCTCAACTCGACGCGGCGCAAGCGGAAGCATGGGAAGCTCGACGTTCGTGGGAACGAGAAGAGCGATTGTTCGCCGCGGGAGCAGTAAGCCAGGAGGAGGCGGACGGTTCTGAGCGCAGGTATCGTACTTCGGAGCAAGCGGTAAAGGCTACGGAGGCCGAACTCCGCTTTCGTCAATACAAACTTAGCGAGGCACAGATTCCATCGCTAATAACGGGCGTCGTCACAAAGCGCTGGGTGGAGCCCGGAGAAACCGTGGTCCCAGGGCAGCCGGTTTTCACCGTTGCCGGATCAGACTTAATCCAGGTCGATGCAAACGTGGATCAGCGTTTCGCCGGAAAGATTCACGCCGGCATCCCTGCCACCGTCTTGGTCCGGGGCCGCGAGAACGCGCCATTCTCGGGTCGCGTCTATCGGGTCAATCCAGAAGCAGATCCGAGTACCGAGGAGATGACCGTTGAGGTCGCCTTTCCTCTGCCGGCCAAGGAGATCCAGATCGGCCAATGGGCAGATGTGTACATTCAGGTCGGAACGATAAAGGACGCGCTCACCGTTCCCAGGAGCAGCATTTTGACCATGCGCGGTGACCATTTCGTCTTCGTGGTGGACGAAAGCGGAAGGCTGCGGCAGACGAAGGTTAAAATCACTGCCTCCAGCCCCCGCGCGATGATTGTAGCCGTAGAAGGAGATCTGAAGGGCGGCGATCGCGTGGGGCTAATGCCGATGGGACTGAAGCCAGGTCAAAAAGTTCGTGCCAAGAACGTACCGACATCCGGAGGGCCCATGTCCGGACCGATAGGCGCGTCGAGCAAGAGGTAGATGGTTATGAACCTCGCGTTTAAAGACATTCGATATAATCGGTTGAAGTTTTTCGGCTCCACGCTGGGCGTCGGACTGCTGCTGATGGTGATGCTGACTATCGGTGGCATCATTCGCGGAATTATCCTGGACTCGGCCACCATCATCGAGGAAACGGGTGCGAATCTCTGGGTTGTGGAAAAGGGCACGCTCGGCCCGTTTGTTGAAATCTCGCGGATTCCCCAAGATTACTATCACGCGATCCAGGCGCTAGAAGGAGTAGCCGAGGCGAGCCCGCTTGTCATGGCTTGGGAGCATATCACGCGGCCAATGATACCTACTCCTCTGATGAAATTCATGTACATGAATACGGTCTTGGGTACTAAGACAATGGTAGAGCCCGGCTGGCTCGACATGCCGATGGACCAACGTTTTGTAGTGATTGGATACAAGCCGGGCCATATCGGAGGTCCACCCATCATTATTTCGGGGCGAGGCATTGAGGCGAGCCGTTACGAGATTGTTGCTGATGTAAAAACCGGCCTGCACGTCGGAGAGCGACTGCGGCTTGGCAACTTCGACTACACTGTAGTAGGGCTCACAAGGAACATGGTGGGCTTTAACGCGGACCCAGTCATCTACGCCAGTCTGAATGATGCGCAAGACATTTTGTTCCAACGGGATCCCGATCTGCTAAGAAACGAACGGGTGCGCGTCGAATCGCGGGTGCTCGGCGCGGCGACGGGGGCCCCGCGTCTGGCAGCGCCACTGTCAGAACGGGCTCGGTCGCTCGCAGAAAATGTGAGGTTCCTAAATGCAGTTGCGGTAAAGCTCCAACCTGGGGCTTCGCCGGGCGAGGTGGCCGATGCGATTACGCGCTGGAAGCATTTAGAGGTGTACAGCGCTGCGCGCCAGGTCAACCTGCAACTGATGGGCTCAAACCGGCTAATCCTGTTGCAGCTCTCGGTGTTTCGTCTGATCTTGCTGGTAATCTCCGGGGTCATCATTGGATTCATCATCTATACGCTCACGCTCGATAAGATCAAGGAGATCGCAGTGCTCAAGTTGCTTGGCATGCAGAACTGGCGAATCTACCGGATGATCTTGGAACAGGCGCTGCTGATGGGCGTGCTTGGCACTCTAATTGGCGCACTCCTCGAGTTTGCCATGGAGCCGTACTTCCCGCGCCGCGTTGAGGCGACTTGGGGAGACGTGGTGCAGATGTTGGCCGCCATCATCATTGTGGCGACTCTGGCCAGTCTGCTAGCAATTCGACGCGCGATGAAGGTGGACGCGCGGATGGTTCTCGGGACGTAAAGAAGCATGGAATACGCGATTGAGGCACAGTACCTCAGTAAGACTTACGGCGAGGGCCGTACCCGGGTTGAGGTACTGAAAGATGTCAGTCTTGCGGTACGTCCAGGCGAATTATTTGCCATTATGGGACCGAGCGGTTCCGGCAAAACCACCCTACTGACGATCTTAGGCCTCGTGACCGAACCCACCCATGGTCGGGTAATTCTCGATGAAGAAAACATCTATAACGGTCGTCGCCCGGACTTGCAGTGTCTTCGGCGCGAGAAGCTAGGCTTTATTTTTCAGCTTGCCAATCTCATCCCGTTCCTCACCGCTCGCGAGAACATTTTACTCCCGCTGGAATTGATCGGTATTACTGGAAAAGAAGCAAGATCACGTGCGACGGAATTGTTGAAGTACCTGGAAGTTGCGGATCGTGCGGATCACCATCCTGAACAGCTCTCCGGTGGCGAGAAGCAGCGCGTCGCCATTGCTCGTGCTCTGGCAAACGAGCCGAAAGTCATTTTGGCAGATGAACCCACGGCCAGTTTGGATACCGAGCGGGGTTTAAGTGTCATGCGATTGCTCCGCAAATTGAGCAATGAGAAGCGCACGGCAATTCTTGTTGTAACCCACGATACACGGATGATTACTGAGGTAGATCAGGTAATTCATCTGCAGGATGGACGAATTGTTGATACGGGTTAAGATTCTCTTTGGCAAAAATGGGGCACGGCTTCGACGCAGTAGTCTCAGTAAAAGCGGTTCACGATTTCAAAAACAAAATAGTAACTGATGTTACGCATGTCGCCGAAAAAAGCTTATCATTTCCTGATTAGCAAGATGCTTCAGCTTGCCGGAGCCAAGTGCCCGAGCGGGCT
>JACUUY010000141.1 GCA_014859085.1 Caldifarciminota bacterium | reverse complement strand
TATGCAGGAATATAGATGAAGTATTCGATTGTATTGAGGATTGGCGGGAAAAGCGGCACGGTTTAGAGTATGAAGTCGATGGTCTGGTGGTCAAAATTGATGATTTTACCAGCCGCGACCGGCTTGGTTCCACGGCGAAGAGTCCCAGGTGGGCGATCGCCTTCAAGTACCCGGCCCGCCAGGCATCGACCGTGCTGAAGGAGATACAACTGCAGGTTGGCCGCACCGGCCGTATCACGCCGGTTGCACTACTCGATCCGGTCTTCCTTTCCGGTTCCACTATATCGCGCGCGACGCTCCATAACGAGGACGAGATCATCAGGCGCGACATTCGGGTCGGAGATCACGTCTTGATCGAAAAGGGCGGTGAAGTCATCCCCAAGGTGATCGGCGTCTTGAAGGCAAAGCGGACGGGCCGGGAAAGGACCTTCCGTTTTCCGGAAAAGTGCCCGGCCTGCCGGCAGAAGATCTACCGGTTACCAGATGAGGCTGACTGGCGGTGCGTGAATTCCGCATGTCCTGCCCAAATAAAAGGCAAAATATTGCATTTCGCGTCGAGGACGGCCATGGATATCGAAGGGCTGGGCGATGTTCTGGCGGATAAATTCGTGGATCTTGGTTTGGTGAGGGGATTTGACGGACTCTATCGACTCGACGTTGAAACTCTTGCGAACGTTGAACGCATGGGCAAACGATCGGCAGAAAACCTTGTCCAGGCAATAGAGAGGAGCAAGCAAAAACCGTTCGTAAATGTCCTCTACGCGCTCGGAATACCCCATGTTGGCATCAGTGTGGCCCACCTACTGGTCGACCAGTACGGTAGCATTGAAGATATAATGAATGCGTCAGTTGAACAATTGACCGGTATCCCCGGTGTCGGTGAGGTTATAGCAGAGAGCATAAACAATTACTTCAATGTAAAACAGAACGCAGGTACCGTGTACAATTTAAAGAAAGCCGGTTTGAATTTCACGACCAGTACGCCGCGACGCAGGAAAGGAACGCTTGCCGGCAAGACCTTTGTCTTCACCGGTGAGTTGCGCCGCATGTCCAGGCGCGAAGCGCACGAACTGGTGCGCGATCTTGGAGGTCGTGCATCCTCGAGCGTTTCGAGGAGGACCGATTACGTTGTAAAGGGGACAGAGCCCGGTTCCAAATTGCAGGAGGCATTGAAACTCGGCATTGTAATCATAACCGAGGATGAGTTTCTCAAGCTCGTACGATGATCACCTGCGGTGCGCGAGCCAAGAAGGTCTTTCGATAGTCGCCGTACCCGCGGTCAGAACTTGATCCTATAAATCAAACCCACCCTATCGATGTCCGCTTCAACGTCGAAGCCGTGCATCTTTGCGCCCACGTAGGCGTCGGCAAGCGAGAAACCGAAAGTGAACAACCCCCACCAGAGCATTGAATTCCGGCGCGCGTCATCCCCTTCAAGATGGTACTGGTACGCGTAATAGCCGATTGCGATCTCCGCGATGCCGATGATCGCTCCGGGCACGTAGCGCTCGGTGTAGAATTGGCCGCCGCCCGGAAATATGCAGAGCAGCATTGCCAGACCGGCGTTCTTCTCGGCTCTCGGCACGGAGGCGAGCAAGAGCATTGCGATGACCCCGTACTTGAATGCGGCGGTACGCGCGAGCCGTGGTTTCACTTGATGAATGTGTATTCGAGCCGCTCAACCGAATCGACCACGACGAAGAATGAGAGACTCCGGTACCGGATGTGCTGTTCGGTGAAAAACCGCAGCAGGTCGCCGGCGCGCTTGAACGCACCGGGTGCCGTGATGTATATCTCAATACCCCGGTCGCGCATGTCGAACTTGCGCAGGAGTTCAACTTCGGCAAAGGGTGTGAGTTTATCGTCGTCAAAGAAGCGGTCGGTCGCAAACCTTTCGCGCTCGCCCCTGACACCCTTGTCGCCCCTGACGACTTCTTCCCACATGTAGATCTCCTCCCGGAGACCCCGGACGTCGTTCTTGAGCGGAAGGTATTGCGTCCGGTAAGCATAGTAACCTCCCGCGACGAGCATGATACACACGATCCAGCCGAGATACTTCATATTTTCTCTATCACCCTCTGAATGACTTCTTTCTTTCTCAAGAATTCCTCGAGGCGTTTTCTTTCCATATCCTTGATGTCGTTGCTTGCCTTGCTCGCGTAGTTCGGGTTGTTCAGACGGTGTTTGATCTCATCGATACGCTGCGTCAGGAAGCCGATCTCCTTGAGTAATCGTCCTTTCTCCTTCTCCAGATCCAGGCCGGTGAGTTTGACATAACATTCCATCTCCTGCATAATGATACTCGCCACGGAGCCATCGACCGTCTGATTGTACCCGATCTCCGCCAACCCGGCAAGCTTCTGGAGCGCGTTTTCGTGCCCGGCAAGGAAGTCAATCAACGCAGGCCGGGCATTTATCACTATATCAAGCTTTTCTTTCGTCTTGATGTTGAATATGCCCCGGATGTTGCGGATCTCGCCTATCAACCTGACGAGTGCATTGACGCCGGCCGTATCCTGTTCAATGCTGACCTGGCCGGGCCAGTCCTCGAGCATAATGCTCTTGGCCGGGAAACCCATTTTCTGATATATCTCCTCGGTGATGAAGGGCATGAACGGATGCAGTACAATGATCAGATTCCTGAGCACGAAACGGGCCGCAGGTCCGGAGGGCAGGATCTTGAGGAATTCAAGGTACCAGTCGCAGAACTCGTGCCAGAGGAAATCATACAGATCACGCGTGATCGCATTGACTTCGAAATTAGCGAACCGCTGCTCGGTGCTCAGCAGCAATCTGTTGAAACGTTCGATGATCCAGGCATCGTACACCGACGCCTTTCCGGGCAAGAAATCGACGTCACTGTCGGCGCTCATGTGTATGAGCCGCGCTGCATTCCACAGTTTATTGCAGAATTTGCGACCCACGTCGATCGATCTTTCGCTGAACAACACGTCCTGCTCACGGGGAGTGATCAGCAGTAGTCCAAATCTTAAGGCATCCGCGCCGAACTTGTCGATCAATTCCATTGGTTCGGGCGAGTTCCCCAGACTCTTCGACATCTTTCTGCCCTTCTCATCGCGGATCATGACGTGCAGCGCCACGTCGCTAAATGGCACCTGCCCTGTGAATTCTAATCCGGCCATGATCATGCGGGCAACCCACAGGTAGATGATGTCCCACCCGGTAACCAGGGTCTGAGTCGGGTAGAAGCGCTGGAAATCCTCGGTCTTCTCCGGCCAGCCCAGGGTTGCGAACGGCCAGATCCATGACGAGAACCACGTATCGAGAACGTCTTCATCCTGATATATGTCGCTCGAACCGCAGCTCGTGCAGCGCGCCGGCATTGTTTGAGAGACGATCACGCCATGTTCGGAGTCATCCCTGTCCGGATCATAACAGGCGTTGCAGTAGTAAACCGGGATCCGGTGACCCCACCATAACTGCCTTGAGATGCACCAGTCGCGAACGTTTTCCATCCAGTGATTGTAGAGATTGACCCACCTGCGGGGGAAGATCCGCACGCGGCCCTGACGCACGGCCTCGAGCGCCGGTGCGGCAAGCGGTTTCATCTTTACGAACCACTGTTTTGAGATCCTCGGCTCGATCGCCGTTTCACACCGCTCGCACTTGGCAAGCGGGAGCCGGTAATCCTCGATCTTCTCCAACCGGCCGGATCTGTCCAGCATCTCCACAATTGCCTTGCGCGCCTGGTACCGGTCCTGCCCGCTGAATTGCCTCGTCAGCACATTGAGCGTTGCATCAGGGTTCATGATATCGATCAACTCCAGGTGGTGTTTCCTGGCCAGTTCAAAGTCGAATGGATCATGCGCGGGCGTGACTTTGAGCGCACCCGTGCCGAATTCCGGATCGACGTATTCATCGGCGATGATCGGTATTTCCCGTTCCATGATCGGCAGGAGCGCCCGCCGGTCGATGAACCGTTTGTAACGCTCGTCATGCGGATTGACACATACCGCAGTGTCGCCGAGCATGGTCTCGGGTCTTGTTGTCGCAACCGTGATATATTCATCTTCGCCGACCACCGGATATCTGATGAAATAAAGGTGGCCGGGTTTTTCCTCGGTCAGCACCTGTTCGTCAGAGAGCGCAGTCAGGCAGCGCGGACACCAGTTTATGATGTATTCGCCCCGGTATATCAATCCCTTGTTATAGAGGGCGACAAAGACCCGGGTCACTTTCTCCGAATACTCCTTCGAGAGCGTGAATTGCTCCCTTGACCAATCGAGCGCGTAACCGAGCCGCCGCAGTTGCTGCCGTATGATGGCAGCGATATCTTCCTTCCACTTCCATACCTCTTCGACGAATCTCTCGCGGCCGAGTTGTTGTTTACTCGTGCCTCGCTGCCGTGATTTCTCCTCGACCTTGACCTGGGTCGCGATACCGGCATGATCCATGCCGACGAGCCACAGGGTTTCATGGCCGCTGAGTTTCTTGTACCGAATCAGGATATCCTGGAAGGTGTTGTTCAGCACGTGCCCCATGGTCAGGGGACCGGTGACGTTGGGCAGCGGTATCATGATCGTGTACGGCGGTTTGCCCGATTTCAAATCGGGGGTGAAGTATTTCTCTGTAATCCAGCGCTGATAGCAGCGGTCTTCGATCTCTTTGGGTTCATACCGGCTGGGGAAGTCGCTCACATGCATAATATACATAATTTGCCCGACGTGTCAACGAGCCACTAAACCCTAAAACCGATCCTTGATTCCAGATTCTCGATACTGGCTACTCGATACTACTGATTTCGGCATTAATCAATTGTCAAATAATTGTAGTTGCCCACCTGCTCCTGAAGAGCATATCTCTTCGGAGATTCATTGGGCTATAAAATGCTTGATAAATCAAGCAACTACAATGGTTTGATATTCGTTTTTTTCTGAAAGGTAAACGTATTTTTGCCGAAATCAGTAGATA